>JAAYSY010000063.1 GCA_012518235.1 Bacteroidales bacterium | reverse complement strand
GATTTGGAAGAAGGGGTTATTCGAAGATGGATATTTAATTACAGAGTACACTGAGGATGCTGCTATTGCTGAGTTGTTAGTACACAGAAAAGAAGGATTTTGTAGAGATTTAGCTAAGAGCTTTGCTAAGTTTGTAGTCAATCTTCATCTTAATGGAATTATTCATTTAGACCTAAATTCAACTAATGTACTCTATAATAAAGAAAATAATGAATTTTATTTTTCTTTAATTGATATTAATCGGATGAAGGTTTATCCTAAAAATAAAAAAATATCAAAAGAAAAGTGCTTAAAAAACCTCAATCGATTTACTATAGATTATGATTTGTTTCATTATGTCTTAGCAGAATATGCAAAATATAGAGGCTGGAATGAGACAGAAACTTTAATAAAGGCAATCGAATTAAAGAAAAGATTCGACACTCACCGTCGCCGAAAAAAAGCATTATTCAGCATTTTTAAAAAAAGTAACAATTGACATTGGGGAAAAATACAGAACAATGCGCAATGAGTTAATTAATAGTCTTGGGTGTTATTATAGTTCTTCTATACTTTGAGATAGTAAAAAAATAGGACTTGTTTTGGATGTTTGCACATTAATGATTGATTTGTAATCTTTAAGGTATAGTAAGTATATTGAGTATAACAAGCTCTTTTAAGTGTTAAATATGGGAATCAAAATTCAAAAAATAGTTGGAGTTATTATAATTGGTCATAATTTATGAGGATATTAGTTGTTCGTTTTAGAAGAGTAGGAGATGCCTTATTATCTACCACAGTATGTCGAAGTTTAAAAAAGTCTTATCCTAAGGCAGAAATACACTATGTTTTGAATGAAGGAATAGCTGAGTTATTTGCTAAAGATCCTTATATAGATAAACTAATAACTTTTAGCACTGATGAGCTTCAAAATCCACTAAAGTATTTAATTAAAGTATGGAAGCTCGTAAGAGCTAATCAATATAGTATTATTGTAGATCTACGTACAACTCTAAATACATTGCCATTTGCTCTTTTTTCTCCTAAAAGCAAGTTCAGAATAGGTTTTTACAAGGCGTATAATTACTTAATACATAATTATAGAGTACCTACTTTTTTAACAAGTGGAGATTATATTCAACAAAGTTTATCTTTTTTAAATCCATTATATAAACATGGAGATATAATTAAAGACTCCTTATTCGCTATCTATTTGGAGGAAAATGAAAAAGCTGCATTTCGTGAGAAAATGAAGACGGAAGGTATAGATTTTGAACAACCTATAGTAGTATGTTCGGTTACTACTCGAGTAATTAATAAGCGCTGGCCTATGGAATATATGAGAGAAATTATAAAAAAAATAATCAAAGAGTTTCCTTCTTTCCAGCTTGTTTTCAATTATGGAGGAAAGGTAGAGCAGAAGATAGCTACAGATTTATATTATGCATTGGGAAAACCTTCCCAGGTTTTTATTAATATTGAAGCTGAAAGTTTACGAGAGTTAGCGGCCATGTTAAGTTGTAGTACATATTTTTTTGGTAATGAGGGGGGGCTCGTCACATAGCACAAGCAATGGAAGTTCCCTCGTTTGCTCTCTTCTCTCCTGAAATTTCGATAGACCAATGGTTACCTAATCGTTGTGAGGCTTATGATGGTATCGCTATCAATGAGATTATTGTCGATGATGGAATACGTGAAAATATGAATTCAAAAGAACTTTTTTATAGTATAACACCTGAGATTGTTTGGAAAAAGTTAAAACGTAAGCTGGAAATTTTCGTGTTGAATAAATAGATTTCTTAATTGTATTATATATTGTTGTCCGATAAAACTATTTAAAGGGAATACAATATAGCTCGACTACCGATAAATAACTGTTGAGTTATTTTTTTTACAAATTCAAGCCCTCTTAATCAAATAATAGAGGATTTAGTGGTGTTGTATCTGAAGCCGATTTTAGGCTAGCTTCCCAATCTTTTCAGGATGATTGAGCAGACTATAGAAATCCACGTAATGCATATCTAACATAGTAGCAAACCCTGAAAAGCTCCACGACCGAGTCAATCCCTTTTGCATTATCATTAAAAGTAGATTAGCTATTAGAATTACCCATATTTAGATTTTAATAGCATTTGCACTCTCTCCATAAAAGTATTTCAGCGGGAAGTTCTGTTTCATCTGTTTAAATAATAATTCTATCTCCCATCATTTCTGGTAAATAGCAATAATTTTTGATGGCTTTAACTCCATATCATTAGTTAATAATGGAATTAGTTTTCTTTTTGCTAGGTCAACATAAGTTATGATTCGTGCTTTTAAGAGTCATTCAATTACTGCACTGTTTGGAGAAGTTTACTTGTTGTATACGTATTTCCATAAGTCCCTCTGGGCTCTGATACATGGTATCACTTGAGATACTGTATCTTAGGTTTTTCTTTTTTTTAGTGACATAGACACCTCCTATTTCTGTCATTTCTTCGAGCTTTTGATAGTCAATATAGGCACGATCCATAGCCATTATATCCCCTTTATTTAAAGATGAAGGTTGGAGCATAAAAGAGTCACTGGTAGCTGTAAAAGTGAAGATTACATCATAAGGTATACCTTCATTGGCATGAATCACAGTATCTATCTTTATGCCACCCTTCTTCTTTCTATTTTTTGGATGACGCCCTACACCCTCAAATAATAAATTTAGAGAATAATGAGATTGTAGTGGAGTCTATTATCTGAAGACGTTTCATCGATTTGGGCTGATTTCTCAGTCGGCTGTCCGGAGAAAGTCGAGAATGATAAGTTGCGTATAAATCACGGTAAATGGCTTCAAAAACAGCTTCCGGACGTCGTCTATTAGCATTAGATAAAGTGCTAGGAGAAGTCATCATTGATATGTCCAAATGATGTGTTTTTACGAGCTTTAAGCTTCTAGAGAAGCTGTTATTTCTGGTAAGGAATGACAGCATATAACATCACAATGGTGTGAGTCCAACCATCAAAACGCTTTATATATCATTCACCGCCATGTATGTTCATGACTAATCTTTAGAATTTTTGACTTATCAAGCAGTTTTATTATCTGATTGAAGAGTGGCTGTCCGCTAAAATGTATACTTTTGCCCATGGTCCATTTTGTTTGTAACTGCTAATTAACTACAAAGGACTGATTCCTGAAAATGGAGCCAGCCCTAATTTATATCTAATTAAAACTTTTATCGAACAACAATAATAATTTATTAAGATAATTGTAGGTTAAATCAACTTATTACGTCCAATATCTACTGAACGTAAATTAGCCTTGAGTAGACGATAATTTTTTTGGTTTATATTCGTGACATTAAATGTTTAATAGAATTAACTAAAGCTGAAATTTTCTAATTTAGAAACTGCTTCTTTTAACTCTCCCGTAGCATTACTTGTATTAGTGTAAGGATCTTCTAGGACGAGATACTAGTTGATCAAATAAATTAATCCACTTGTTCATTATATTTTTTTCAGAGTATTCTGTTAGACTGTTTTTAGCTTGTTTTCCTAAAGTTTGGCGTTTCTCTTTTGAGTCAATAAGTTTTTGTAGATAATATGCAAAGGATTTTATATCATATAATTCGATTAGGTATCCATTCTCGCCATGAGAAATCATATCCCTAGGTCCACATTTACACATAAATGATATAACAGGTAATCCAGAGTTCATTGCTTCTAGAATAACCATAGATTGGCCTTCATATCTAGATGTAGAAACAAAGATTGAACTTTTTTCAAATTTTTCAGTTATGTTTTTTGCTGGAAAATGAAGTTTGAATGAATTATTTATATGATATTTATTTATAAGCTTTTGCAGTGCTTTTCTTTTATGTCCATTTCCATAAATTGTAACTTTCCAGTCTGGATTGTTTTTTGCAATAAGAGCCCAAGCTTTAATCATATAGCCCCATCCTTTTTGACCTGTTAACCTACCTACACCTATTATTTTTTTATTTGAATAGTTTATATTTTCTGGATAGTAGATAGGAGGTATCATATTTGGAATAACCTCTATGTTATAAAGCTTACCCCAATCATTTTTATCTTCTTGAGTTAATACTACGAATTTATCGTATTGATTTATTGTGTGTGTTTTTTTACGAATATAAAGATACGGAATCCATTTTAGCCATTTAATTTTTTCCAATTTATAAAATCTGTTTTTTCTCTTGAATTTCGAGAAATGACTTTCAAGAATTTTTTTACTCCCATCATTAATTTTATAAAGGTAAGTACAGTGCCCTACATTCATTGAAATAGAAATATCAGGTTGGATTTCACTCAAAATAGTAGATAGCCTTTCAAGATAAACAGTTAAGCTTTTCTTTTTTACATTATCAGAGGAAAGATTAGTTGAGTGGAATTGTATCTTAGAATCAAAATGAAAAAAAGGTTTTTCTTTACTAACTAAAGTTGTTATTATGTGTACTTTATATCCTTTATTTACTAAATAGTTAGCCTTAATAGAAAGTGTTCTTTCCATTCCTCCTGAGTTTGAAATAGAAGGTATTGTATA
The DNA here is from genome assembly GCA_012518235.1 of Bacteroidales bacterium. GTDB lineage: Bacteria > Bacteroidota > Bacteroidia > Bacteroidales > Bacteroidaceae > Bacteroides_E. The sequence continues at coordinate 189 of JAAYSY010000063.1, read as the reverse complement.
AGCAATTATCATTGTTTTTAATTTTAATTACTGCGAAAATAACAAATTAAAGTAGTATAATACAGTTTAATTAGCTTTATTTGGATAGTTAGGTGCAGCATTAGGATATGTACCTGGATTTGTTTTTAATTCTTCCAGAACAACTTCTATCGCTTTATTTAATTGTTGATCTTCACCTGCATATTCTTT
>JAAYSY010000011.1 GCA_012518235.1 Bacteroidales bacterium | reverse complement strand
GTTGCATACAAATCAATTTGAGCAGGTAAGTTGCATTTTGTATTTTGCTCATTATACATATCTAATGCAACATTTTGCGAGTAACGCAAGTTCTCTTCTGTATATGTTTTATAGACACCTTTGGACAGGGCTTCTTCGTCACAACCATCAGTCCAAACCTGTTGTCCTTTTTTTCCTGTAATAATAGCAGTACCTGTATCTTGACAGAAAGGCAACTTTCCTTTTGCCGATATCTCTGCATTACGTAAAAAAGTAAGAGCTACGTATTTGTCATTCTCACTAGACTCAGGATCAGTTAATATCTTAGCCACTTTTTCTTGATGTTCAGGTCTTAATAGAAATGAAACATCTTTAAAAGCTGCATTAGCCATCTTAGTTAATCCTTCAGCTTCAATCTTCAGAATCTCTTTCCCTTCAAATTCTACTACTGAAACATGATCTTTAGTTAATAAATAATATTCTGTTGAATCTTTTTCCATTGGAAAAGGTTCTTGATACTTAAATGGAGGTGTTTTAGCCATTTTATTTATTAGTTTTATTAGTTATATATTTCTCAAAGTTAATTTATAATTGATGAAAACCCTTGGAATGAACATTTCTTAACCTTTAGTTCATATTATGCTAATTGTCCTATCCGATTAATCAACTCTTCTCCCAAAGCTGTTTTCTCTTCAATATGCTCTAATAGCGTCATGATAAAAGGATTACTTTCATATGCTCCACGTACTTGCTCAAAATCTTGACGCATTTGATCTATGGTACCATCAGCACCAAAACCAATCATAGAAATTAAAGAGAACTCTTTTTTGGCATCCTCATAAATTAATTTGTCTAATCCTACAACAGCCTCTTCCCATATCTTAACGATATCAACGATATCTTGAGCTGTTATTGTATCTGGATTCAAATTAAAATATGAAAGTAGTTTATCATATGCCCAAGTCCATTCGTAGGTATAATAGTTATCGTGTAATACTTTACAACGATCATTAATTTCATCTAGATCTTTAATTTTACCCGACTCTATATCATCCATTAATGATTCTATTTCGGATTTAGGTGCAATTAAACCTGAAATATCAACCCAATCACCCAATCCTATACTAGTATCAGGCTCTAACCTCTCTCTCAACTCTTTAGATGACTTAAATGTTAATCCTTCTAAACGAGAAATTAGAGAGTTACCTAAAAACTTTTGGATTGCTGTATCATAATACATTATTCCCTTATGCAATGCAGAATTTCTAATCTTTGCACTTTGAAAAGAGTACTCCTCAGAAGTCTCGCCCGAGACTCTTCTTAGCTTTTGCAAAATGCTCTTTCCATTGAACATTTTTTGAATGGTATATGGACTCAGAAGATTATAATTTATACAATCCAGTTTATTACTATCTACTCTTTTATCACGTAATGGCCATTTTTTAGCATCGCGAATTGTACCCACGCTCTTTAAGTTCACACCAGGTACTAAAAAAGTAGTATTTTCTTCTTCAATCAAATAAGAGAAAGGCATATCAGAGGTATCGGCATGATTTACATGGCGCCCCATAACCAAAGAAAACGCCCCCACACGGGCAGGCCATAATATATAAGAATCAGAAGTCGTTTTAGCTCCACGCTCAAGTGTTCCTTGATGTATAGGACCTAACTTATACATATGATTGCTTTGGTTTGAACCAGATCCTGCATTCATAAAAGAAAACATACCCGCCACTAGCAAACTAGACTTATGGTGTGTAACAGTATAAGGACCTGCAAATATAGCACAAGCTTCACCGTGTTCTCCGTGACAATTGCCAAAAAATAACGAATCTGATGCAGAGTATCCATGGCTTAACGTACAAGCTTGACCAATAAAACAACGCGTAATCATGGTGGAGTTATCTATCCTCGAGCCCGATGATATAATGAAATCCTCGCAAATCACTCCATGTCCTACAGTGATCGGAGCCTCCTTATTACTATTAATACTTCCATTTCGTAATTTTGAAGCGCCTGAAATATTAGCATAATCACCAATTTTCACATCTCGTATGGCTCCTGAATTAAATATTCTAACATTATTCCCTATATACCCTTTAGTTGATTTTACTTTTAGAGTGTACTCTTCTGCCATCATTTTCATCTTAGCAGTTAAATTGGGACGATGACGATAGAGGGCTGCAATATAAGCTTGGTGAGCCGAAAGATTATCAGTAATATAGACTTCTCTTCCTCCTGTTTCATTCAATACAGAAGCAGCTACCCCATTACCAAAAGAACTTTCTCCATCAACAACAACAACATCCACATTCTCTATAATAGTATTACTTCCAATGGTATAATTGGCTATGTAATTATGGATGTTTTCTATGCAACTATTATCACCTACAGTTACATTATGAAGCATTACTTGACGTATTCCAGCTTTTTTCTTAATTCCGCCAGATAATACAAATGTATGATTAAATACACCCAACTTTATACTCCCAGAAAAACGAACATGAAATAAATTCGTTGTAGCAAAGCCTTCTTTTACTTTTACATTATTCCAATCTTCAGCTTTACATAGTTGTTTTTCTAATTGATTGATCTCCTTTTCTGTTAAACTTCTATAGTTAGTTTTCATCTACTAATTCATCTTTAATTTCCTTATTATCTTCATCTTCTGAGGAGTAAACATAATCCTCCATATCAAAATCATCAGAGTCGTAAATAGGATATAAGAAGTCATTATAAGGATACCTTTTCACATGAATATCTTTTACACGACAATATAAATCCTTACGCAATCTGTCAATATTTATCCCTTTACGAGCAGAAACAAAAATACAATTTTTATCCAGTTTTGCCATCCAAGTTTGCATCAATTCCTCTATTGGAATGTTCTCTTCAGTTCGAGGGGTTAAATCATCCTCTTCTTTTTGCACATACTGATAAGCATCAATCTTGTTAAACACAAGTAAAACAGGCTTCTCAGCACAATCAATCTCTTTCAGTGTATTATTAACCACTTCTATTTGTTCAGCAAATGAAGGATGAGAAATATCGACAACATGTAACAACAAATCGGATTCACGAACCTCATCTAAAGTAGACTTAAATGATTCGACTAAATCTGTCGGTAGTTTTCTTATAAAACCAACAGTATCAGCCAATAAAAAAGGTAAATTTTTAATAACAACTTTACGTACAGTAGTATCTAACGTTGCAAAAAGTTTATTCTCAGCAAAAATATCACTTTTAGCTAAAAGATTCATTAAAGTGGATTTTCCAACATTAGTATACCCCACTAGTGCCACACGTACCATAGCCCCTCTATTCTTGCGTTGAGTCGCCTTTTGCTTATCAATCTTTTCCAACTGATCTTTCAGTAATGAAATACGTCTAGAAATAATACGACGGTCCATTTCTAACTGCGTTTCACCAGGACCACGCAACCCCACAGTTGCACCTGTCCCACTACCAGCACCACCTGCTTGACTATCTAAGTGAGTCCATAAACGTGTCAACCTAGGTAACATATATTGATATTGTGCTAACTCCACTTGTGTTTTTGCACTAGCTGTTTGAGCACGCATAGCAAAAATATCTAAAATCAGAGAGGTTCTATCTAAAATCATAACATTGAGCTTCTTCTCAATGTTTTTAATTTGACGAGGAGATAACTCATCATCAAAAATAGCCATTCCAATATTATTTTCTTTAATATAATCTGCAATTTCATCAAGCTTACCCGATCCCACATAGGTTACTGGATTCTGCATTTCCAGCTTTTGAGTAAAACGATTTACAACTACAACTCCTGCTGTCTGCGCTAGGAATTCCAATTCATCTAAATACTCATTTGTTGTTCGTTCATCTTGGTCAAATGTAACTATACCGACTAGAACAGCCGTTTGCCTATTGGTTTCTGTAATTATAAAATCTTTCATTCAGCTTCTTTTCTATTGATTATACTACTCAAAGATAGCCATATTTATGCAATTTTGTAACTATTAGTAAAACCATTTAGGAGAAATCCAAATTTTTAACCATAAAAAAAGGTCGCACTTGGCGACCTTTTTATTTATTTGATTAATCTTTTATTGGTGGTGCTATCGGATCAGGAACTACTCCTGCTGGATTATTTTCTGCCTTATCAATACCCGCATTAACATTCACTTCAGATTCAGGAATCATATACAATAAAACATCATTATCTGCTTCAATGTTAAATCGAACAGCACTTGGATATGAAGATTCATTCTCTGGTAATTTAACCCTAGTTACAGGTTTTTTCAATCGTTTTAAATCATAGAATGAAAAACCTTCTCCCCAAAGCTCAAGTCTCCTTTGAAACCATACTTCTTCTTGAAGTTCTTCTGGTGACGAAGCATTCGATTTAAACTCTGGATTTCTATACGTTTTCACAAAATCCTCAAGTACTTTTTTACCTCCTGCCACATCTCCACTCATAGCTAAAGCCTCAGCTTCCACCAATATCATTTCTTCAACACGCATTAATGGCCAATCAGAAGAGTTAGTAGAGTTTCCTGGAATGTTCTGATAAGCATGAAATTTGACATTTGTCAACTCATCCCATGATCCAACTTGTGTAAAGAAAAAGTTAACTGGAAAAAGATTCCCTTTATAATCAATTTTCATATCATCTATTAACTTAGACTTTAACACCTCAATTATGGTGTCTTTTTTGTTAATCACCGTATCAACTTTTTCAGATCTCAAAAACCAATCCTTACGAATATCCGTTTGAGGAATATCATTCCATAATGGACGATTAATGCTTTTAGGCACATAAAGAGAATAGCCATTTAATGTCAAAGAGCATAAATGAGAAGGCCAGTTCAAAATACCAGTTTTAACAACATCATCTTGAGGCGTAATAATACTACCCCACATCCAGTTATTTGAGTTTACTGAATTAAATCCAGGAGTAGAAACCTCTTCTAATGATGCTGGCGTAAATCCACTTTGAGCTTTCTTCGCATCCGAAGCAGCTGCACTCCAATTCTCCATAACTAAATTTACACGAGCACGAAGACCATACGCTACTTCTAAACTAACTCTTGCTTTATCTGAACGTGAATAATCTGCTAAAAGTATAATGGCTTCATCTAAGTCTTTCATTATTTGCTTATATACCTCTTCAACTGTAGCTCTAGGATTATCATATCCAAGAGGCGCAAGAGGTTCTAATATAAGAGGTACACCTGCTTTATTCTCATTGCCTTTATAGGTAAATTGATAAATCTGAATCAAGTGAAAATAATCAAAAGCTCTATTTGCTAATGCCTGTCCTCTATATCCTTTTAATATAGGGTCTTGCGTATCTTCGGGAGCTAACTGCAACACATCATTTGCAGTTTTTATATGATTATAAAATGTTTTCCATATAAACTCAGTTTCCTCAGACGATACAGTTCTATCATTATAAGCCTGAGGACCACTAAACCAGTTGTAACCTGTTTGTGCAGCCCACAAATCTTGTCCATTAGATTCTAATATCAAACATACAGCAGGAAAGCCATAATCAAAATGAGGCTCAGAATCTAAAATTAATGCACGATTCAATCCAGAAGCCAAACCATTAACGTCAGCAGCTAAACGATCGGGTGAATTTCCAACAAGATCCTCTTTCTGACTATCAGTAAAGACATCTCCTTCGGGAAATTTATCAAGGTCACAACTCGTAAATGTTGTGATTCCTAATGCTAGTACAGCGAATAAATATATATATTTTTTCATGATTACTCAATAATTAGAATGTTAATGTTAATCCACCAGAAATAGTACGTATTGGCGAATAATTACTATTAGCTGATGACGTATAACTTTGACGAGGATCTAGTCCTTTTCTCTTTGTCAATAAAGCCACATTATCAACCACTAAATAGAATCTTAAGCTACCCAAGTCTATCTTTCTTAATAATGATTGAGGAACAGTATATCCTAATGAAATATTTTGAACACTTAAATAATCAGATTTCACAAGGAATCGATCAGACCTACTATTTGCAAACCTATCTGTGGTATGTAACCTAGGAATATTAGAGTTGCTATTCTCAGGTGTCCAAGCATTTCTAATATCTTTATGCCAATTTTGGCCAATAGAACTCGCTCTACCATTATGCATTAATAATTGATAAGTACTGTCGTAAATTTTACCACCTAGCTGATAAGCAAAAGAAACAGACAAGTCAAAATCATAAACAGCTAATGATGTACCAAATCCACCATACACTTTAGGTAAAATATCTCCAGTAGCATATTTAGTTGCATTACTCCAATTACTTGTAGTCTCTCTTACAATATTACCCGATTCGTCTTCCACATCTTGATAATATAAAGCAACACCTGTTTCATGATCTACACCTGCATATTTATGTAAATAGAGTTGATATAAAGACTCACCTTCACGGTAAATTCTAGTACCATCTATTAACTCGCCATTCAATGACTTTTCTAACTTGTTGATTTTATTTTTAAAATAAGTCATATTAAAATTAAAACTCAAATCAACATCATTCGTTTGAACTGCAATACCATTCAAGCCTAACTCTAGACCTCTATTAAACATTGACCCCACATTCATAGGGAATGAAGAGTAACCCAATGAAGCGGATACAGGCTTAAAGTAAAGTAAATCCGTGGTTTTTCTTGAGAAGTACTCAATACTACCATCTAATCTACCTTTAAACAAAGTAAAGTCAAAACCGGTATTAAAGCTATGTGATGTTTCCCATGTTAAATCCTTATTCCCTTTATAGTATAAATTCACAGCAAAATCATCATTGCTATTAGTTACTTGATATTGGTCTTGGTAAGGATAATAGTTAGCATCACCATTTGAATACAATAACATATCGTTACCTTGCACACCATAACTAATTTTAAATTTCAACAAATCAATCCAGGAAACATCCTCCAAAAAGCTTTCTTTATTCATTAACCATCCACCTCCAACAGACCAGAAATTACCCCATCTGTTGTCTTTATGGAAACGTGATGATGCATCACGACGATAAGATAAAGAACCAAAATACTTACCATCATAGTCATATTGTACTCTACCTAACCATCCTTGCGTTGCGTATTTATCGGTACTTGATGATATAGAAGGATTTTTTATAGCATTATTGATTTCAGGAATCAATGGGTTGTATAATTTCTCACGAGATCCAGATAAAGATTGAGTTTTAAAATCATAAGATTCAAACCCAGCTAAGATGTCAAAATTATGTTTATCTATGCTTTTAATATATGACATTAACACTTGTTGGTTCACCCCTTGACGACGTGAATTTCCAACATATATAATACCTCCTACCTCTGCATATTGCCCATAAAAAGCATTATACAGGTTTGAGTATCTAGTATTATCTGTATCTAAACCTATATTATAAGTTAATTTCAATTCAGGAAGGAAATTAACAGTAGCATACCATTTACCACTAAATATATCGGCTTCGTAGGTACGCTTATCTAAAGCTACCATTGATGCTGGATTCGACTGAGTCATAAAAGGACGTATAAATCCTGTATTATTTCCAAAGTCATATACGGTATGACCATACGAATCCTTCATCACCTTTTTATCAGTATCCCTAACATACATAGGGTAAATAGGAGCCATTAGATTAGTTACATAAAACGTATTCGCTGAAGAAGCACCTTCTTGATTTTGTGGAGATCGACTATCCGATTTCACATAACTCATATTAGCGCCTACTCGCAACCAATCTTTAGCTTGGTAGTCCATTTTCAATCGTGTAGTGAAACGCTCAAAACCAGAATTTGCAATAATTCCAGAATCATCTAAATAACCAGCAGATAAATAATAGTTTACTTTATCCGTTGCTCCACTCATACTTAAATTATATTCTTGTCTCAAATTTCCTTTATCGAAAACCTCATCGTACCAATTATCTGGTTTATAATAATATGAACCATCAGAATAACCTAAAGTAGCATTTGGATTCAACTTACCATCTAATCCAATAAATAATTCACCTTCAGGAATAGTATACACTTGGTAATTAACACCCCCCTCATCTGAGTCAAATAAATTAGCATTTGCTATTTTATTTGCTTGCTCATGAGTAATAACAGTTCCTGAAGTGCCTAACATAGCAGTATTATAATGTGCTTTATAAGCAGTTTCATAATATTCTGCTGGGCTACCCATAACATTATAGTTAGGAACAGCTCTTCTATTAGTTCCCCATTTAGCATCAACTGTTATAGTTGCTTTACCTGTTTTTCCTTTTTTAGTTGTAATCAGTACCACACCATTTGCTCCTCGAGCACCATATAACGCATTAGAAGCAGCATCTTTTAATACAGTCATAGATTCTATATCTTGTGAATTTATAGAAGCAATGTCTCCATCAAAAGGGACACCATCCACAACGTATAAAGGGGTATTACCAGCCGAAATAGAACCAATACCACGAATTCTAATATCTGCAGATTTACCAGGCTCACCACTACTGCTTGTCAATTGCACACCAGCAACTTGACCAGCTAAAGCATTAGTTATATTTGAAGTTTGACGTTTTGTAATTTTATCAGTTTCAATAACACCAGCCGAACCTGTAAATGCAGACTTCTTAGCTGTACCAAAAGCAACTACCATTACCTCATCTAATAGTTCGGCGTCTGCTTTTAGATATACTTGTACGTTATCTTTAATTGCTACACTACGGGTTTGCAACCCTACAAAAGACACCTTTAGGTGTTTTGCTTCAACTGGAACTCTACTTAGTGTAAAATTTCCATCAATATCGGTTATAGTACCTGTAGTAGTACCTTCTACTAAGACAGAAGCACCAACAACGGGCTCGCCGTCTTCTTCCGAGAACACAGTTCCTGTAATAGTTCGTGTTTGAGCCATAGCAAAGCCTACACTTACCAATAAACAGGTTAACATCATTACTAATTTTCTCTTCATAATTCTCTCTTTAGTTTAACTAAATATTTATTTATTATTATAGCTTATTTTATAACTTTCCTTGCTACCAATTAGTTACAATTTGCAAATATATTAATAAATATGAAATTATCAACCTCTT
>JAAYSY010000062.1 GCA_012518235.1 Bacteroidales bacterium | reverse complement strand
TGACTTTCTGTGGGTGTTGACGGATTCGAACCGCCGACCCTCTGCTTGTAAGGCAGATGCTCTGAACCAGCTGAGCTAAACACCCCTTGTTCTTTTGAAGCGTTGCAAAGGTAAGCTTTATTTCAGAACTCACAAACTTTTAGGCTTCTTTTTTATTATATTTTTTTCAAGTTAGTCTATTGTGCTCTAGCAGGATTACCAACAGCAACAACATCAGATGGTAAATCTTTTGTTACCACACTGCCTGCACCAATAATACATCGATCTCCAATCGTTACACCAGGACAAATAATTGCTCCACCTCCAATCCAACAATCCTCACCTATAGATACAGGAGAAGCTTTCTCTAATCCTTTTCTTCTTTCTATATAATTCATAGGGTGATGTATAGTATATATTTGAACAGAAGGTCCAATTCTTGTATATGCTCCAATATGAATATCCCCTCCATCAAGAAAAACACACCCATAGTTTACAAACACATGCTTTTCTAATTTTATACCATCACCATAATCGCACCAAAACTGGGGACAAATAAAAGAAGTTGCTGGAATACCTGGAATCAAATTAGTCAAAGCCTCTTCATAGCCAACACCTCTTAGTATAGTGGAATTAAAAATCTGAAGATTTAATTTAGTTTGCCAAAGAAGGGATTGCAACTCTTCATCCATAATATTCACCCATTCACCATTTCTTAATTTCTCTCGTGTCATTTTTCTGTTTTGACTTACTAATTATGTGTACAATAAAAAAGATGGATTCAAAGGCTTTGAATTAGGGTCGTATGTAAATCCCTCCCAATTAAATTGAAATAAATCCTTTTCCGTTTTTAATTTATTCTGTATAATGAAACGAGCCATAGCCCCTCTGCACATTTTTGTATACACTACAATCGTTTTTCTTTTTCCAGATTTTAATAACTGAAAAGAAGGAGTTATTACCTCTACTTCATTCTCCACATGCTTCCAATCAAATAAGCGTTTCATTTCTGCACTTGCTAGATTACACAACACTCCCCCAGCCTCCTTTATTTCTGTAATAAACTGATCGGTTAATCGCTCCCTCCAAAAAGAATATAAAGACTTACCCCCTAATTCGGGTAACTTAACTCTACCCTCTAATCGATAAGGATGAATTAAATCTTTAGGACGCAACAAGCCATAACAAAAGGAGGTCAATCGTAAGTGATTTTGAGCATAATTCCAATGCTCAACAGTAAAAGATTCGGGATTTAATTTTTGGAATACAATACCCGAATAACTTAATACGGCAGGAATTGTTACACTATCAGGTGATAAAAAAACTTCATATCGCTTAAAGTTTTCAACAGCAAGCTCTTTACTAATACCTAATTCTCGCTCTAATTCTCCAATATCATATTGAGACATGGCCATAGCTATATCATTAGCCTCCTTTTGATAAAAAGGAATAGAAGGATTCAATACTTCCACAAAAGTTTCATCCACCATTATTTTGGCACAAGATAATAATACTAACATAATCGGCTTCTATTTCTTCTTAATGGTACACAGAACCGTGTTGGAAAGTTCTTGTACTAAGATAAGAATAATCATCTAAAAAAAGAGTTTCTGAACAATTTGTTCAAAAACTCTTTTATATTTTAAGTCCACAAGAAAAAACAGTTATCTCTATTTATATTCTTGCCAACTCTTTATTTGTATATCATTTAAGTCAAGTTCACAAAATGCTTCTATAAATGCACTAGCTAATCTTGCATTGGTTATTAAAGGTATATTATGATCAATAGCTGCCCGACGAATACGGTATCCATTAGTAATCTCTCGTTTCGATAGATTCTTAGGAATATTCACAATTAAATCAAACTTATGATCGGCAATTAATCGCATAACATTAGATTCAGCATCTGGCTTTTCATCAGGCCAATACACTGGTTCAGTCTTCACTCCATGAGCATTTAAGAAGGCTGCTGTTCCTGCACTACCATATAACTCATAACCTTTATCGAAAAGCATACGACTCGCCTCTAGCAAGTCTACTTTAGACTTCATTGCTCCTGATGAAAACATTACAGACTTCTTAGGAATTTCAAATCCTGTAGAGATCATAGCATTTAATAACGCCTCAGAAAAATCATCTCCAAGACACCCAACTTCTCCTGTTGAAGCCATATCAACTCCTAATACAGGGTCTGCTTTATGCAAACGAGAGAATGAAAACTGAGGAGCTTTAACACCAATCCAATCAATATCAAACGCCGTTCTATCTGGTTTCGTATAAGGGGCATCTAACATAATGCGTGTTGCTGTTTCAATAAAGTTTCGTTTAAGTACTTTAGAAACAAATGGGAAACTACGAGATGCGCGTAGATTACACTCAATTACTTTTACCTCATTATTACGAGCTAAAAACTGAATATTGAATGGACCAGAAATATTTAACTCCTTAGCTATTTTCTTACATACTTGTTTAATACGTCTAGCAGTTGCAAAATATATTTTTTGAGCTGGAAATACTAATGTAGCATCACCAGAGTGAACTCCAGCAAATTCCACATGTTCTGAAATTGCATATTCTACAATTTCTCCATTTTGTGCTACAGCATCAAACTCTATCTCTTTAGTATTTAATAGGAACTGAGAAACTACAACAGGATACTCTTTAGATACATTGGCTGCCATTTTTAAGAAGTTTTCTAATTCTTCTTCGTCATGACACACATTCATCGCAGCACCAGATAAAACATAAGAGGGTCTAACTAATACTGGAAATCCAACTTCCTTAACAAAACCTTTTACATCATCTAACGAAGTCAACTCTTGCCATGCTGGTTGATCAATACCTAGTTGATCTAACATAGCTGAAAACTTATTTCTGTTTTCTGCACGGTCAATAGATATGGGAGAGGTTCCTAATATAGGAACTGACTGACGATGTAATTTCATTGCCAGATTATTGGGTATTTGCCCTCCTACAGAAAGAATAACTCCTCCTGGTTGCTCTAAATCAACAATATCTAAAACACGTTCAAAAGAAAGTTCATCAAAATACAACCTATCACATTCATCATAATCAGTAGAAACAGTCTCAGGATTATAGTTTATCATAATTGATTTATATCCTAATTTTCGAGCTGTTTGAACAGCATTAACTGAGCACCAATCAAACTCAACCGAACTACCTATGCGATAAGCTCCCGACCCTAAAACTATAACAGAACGTTCATTCTTATAGTAATTTACATCATACCCTTTATCCCCATAAGTCATATAAAGATAATTTGTTAAATCGGGATGCTCGGAGGCTATTGTATTGATACGCTTCACAGCAGGAAGAACTCCTAACTCTTTACGATATGCACGAACTTTTAGATTCTCTTTTTCCATATTTCCTTTGGGATTCAATACAAAGCGAGCTATTTGAAAATCCGAAAAACCTAAACGCTTAGCCTCTCGCATTACATCTTCAGGAATATCCTTTATTTCTTTATATTCTTCTAGCTTTTTGCTGTAATCAACAATATTTTTAAGCTTTCCTAAAAACCAAGGGTCAATTTTAGTCAACTCATTCAATCGGTCAATTGAATATCCTTTTTCTAAAGCCTCAGCAATAGCAAATACACGTAAATCTGTAGGGTTTGCCAACTCCTCATCTAAATTATCAAAATGCACTCCATGATTTCCTATAAATCCATGCATACCTTGACCTATCATACGAAGTCCTTTTTGAATCACCTCTTCAAAAGAGTGCCCAATAGACATAATTTCACCTACCGACTTCATACTCGAACCAATCTCTCTAGAGACTCCGGCAAACTTCACTAAATCCCAACGAGGGATTTTACAAATCATATAATCCAACTTAGGAGCTTCATAAGCTGAGTTGGATGTTCCCATTTCTCCTATTTGATCTAGTGTGTACCCTAAACCTATTTTTGCAGCAACAAATGCTAAAGGATAACCTGTTGCTTTAGAAGCTAAAGCTGAAGAGCGACTCAGCCGAGCATTTACTTCAATAACACGATAATCGTTAGTCTCTGCATTAAAAGCATATTGAATGTTACACTCCCCAATAATATTTAGATGACGAATACATTTTACTGAAATATCATTAAGCATTTTCAGTTGTTCTTTATCCAATGTACATGTAGGAGCTACAACAATTGATTCACCAGTATGGATACCTAGAGGATCAAAATTCTCCATTCCTGCTACTGTAAAACAATGATTGTTTTTATCGCGTATAACTTCAAACTCTATCTCTTTCCAGCCTTTTAAAGATTCCTCTACTAATATCTGTTTAGAAAAAGTAAAAGAACTCTCAGCTAACTCTACAAACTCTTTTTCATCTTTGCAAATTCCACTTCCCAGTCCTCCTAGAGCATAAGCAGAACGAACCATTACAGGGTAACCTATTTTACGAGCAGCTTCTAAAGCATCTGGTAAGTTTTCAACTGCTTTACTTATAGGGGTTTTAACCTCTATTTCATTTAATTTCTTTACAAATAAGTCGCGATCTTCAGTCTCCATTATAGTATCTACTGAAGTACCTAAAACTTTAACACCATATTTTTCAAGCGTACCATCCTCATACAATTCCGTACCACAATTCAATGCAGTTTGACCTCCAAAGGCTAAAAGTATTCCATCTGGACGCTCTTTTTTTATAATTTCAGTTACAAAATGAGTAGTTACTGGAAGGAAATAAACAGTATTTGCTATTCCTTCTGATGTTTGAATAGTTGCAATATTTGGGTTCACTAACACTGAATGAATCCCTTCTTCCTTCAATGCTTTTAACGCTTGTGATCCAGAGTAATCAAACTCGCCAGCTTGTCCAATTTTTAATGCTCCTGATCCCAGTACAAGAACTTTTTTAATTTCCTTTTCTACCATGCTCTTAAATATAATATGTTGTTTTAACGAAAATGCAAAAAAAAAGCGTTATCCCAAGGGATTAACGCATCTTACTTATTTTCTCAATGATTAATTGAAAGGAACAGTTTTCCTGCTTTACTAGAAAAGCATCAAAATAAAGTGGGGTTCCAATTCCTGTTTTCTGATGAATCATTGGTGTATCAAAGTTTTTGCAAAGTAAAGACTTATTTCACATATTACAAATAATAATCCAATCTTTTTGTTTACTTTTGTATAAATATAGATTATAGAATTAAGATTAAAAATAATGGAGACAGTTGTTAGTGGTATTCGACCCACAGGAAATTTACATTTAGGAAATTATTTCGGTGCAGTTAAAAACTTTCTACAAATGCAGAATGACTATAATTGTTCATTCTTTATAGCAGATTGGCACTCATTAACTACTACAGCTAAGCCTGAGAATATAGTTCAAAGTGCACGAACTATATTAGCAGAATATTTAGCTTGTGGACTAGACCCAGATATAGCTACTATTTATGTACAAAGTGATGTAAAAGAAGTATTAGAGCTTTACTTATATTTAAACATGAATGCATATCTTGGTGAATTAGAGCGTACTACAACATTTAAAGAAAAAGCTCGTCAACAACCCAATAATGTAAATGCAGGACTCTTGACTTATCCAACACTTATGGCAGCAGACATATTAATTCACAAAGCTGTAAAAGTTCCTGTTGGAAAAGATCAAGAACAAAATATGGAGATGGCAAGAAAATTTGCTCGTCGTTTTAATCACCTATATGAAGTCGATTTCTTTCCTGAACCTGAGTCGTTTTATTTTGGTAAAGAAGCTATAAAAATACCAGGATTAGATGGTTCTGGAAAAATGGGTAAATCGGATGGCAATTGCATTTATCTGATGGACGATGAGAAAACAATTCGTCAAAAAGTAATGAAAGCCGTTACAGATTCTGGACCCACGAAGGCTAATAGTGAAAAGCCAGAAGTTATTGAAAACTTATTTACTTTCTTAGATATTGTTTCTGATAAAGAAACTTATGACTTCTATAATGAACAATGGAATACTTGTTCTATTCGTTATGGTGATCTTAAAAAACAATTAGCTGAGGACATAAATAAATTCTGTGCTCCTATTAGAGAAAAGATAAAAGAGTACTCAGCAAACACTGAGTTATTAGATAAAATTGCAAAGCAAGGTGCTGAGAAAGCACAAGAAAGTGCATCTAAGACCTTGAAAGAAGTACGACAGATTATTGGATTCCGTCCATAATTAAATTAGACTACTTAAAATCTAGATATAAATTGCCCAATCAATCTTCCAATAAGAGATTAGGTTGGGCAATTTTATACATAACAATATAAAATCTGAATTACGATTCACAATAACTTGATGTGAATCGTAATTATTATTCAACTAGTTATTCCTCTTTTTTATCATCAGTAAGCATACTAATTAATAGGTCTAGAGCATCTAGCTAATATGACCTAGGCAAACACACAACATGACTAGGACATACAATAGAGATGGTATTACTTTATAATAAACCTTTACCTTTACCTTTTACTTAATCTCATACTCTATTCAATAATTCAATGGAATGTATCATAAAAAAAGCCAAAGAAGCGGCGATTACTATCTAAACACTCCTTTGGCTTAAATTATATTAAAAATCTACCCCTTTTAAAAAGGATAGCAACTATTCTACAACTTCTACAAGTACCATTCTATTTAGATAGTCTTTGTCATACTTATCTACCCCTCCCACAGACTGAACTGCTAATCTATTTCTATCAATATTATAAGTATTAACTAAAACTTCTA
>JAAYSY010000010.1 GCA_012518235.1 Bacteroidales bacterium | reverse complement strand
TGACTGAAAAGATAAGTCAATATGGCCTACACGACAGTGTAGGGCAGGTTGCCTTGCTTAACAATCGAATTCTAATCACAAAAAAAAATCAAATCGGTTCACTCAAAAACAGCATATAACACACTGCTTATCTGTGAATTGCAAGGGTGTCTCCGGTTTTTTAGTGGACACTAATGAATCCGAGTGAGTTGTAATAAGTAACTTTTTCACTACCTCCTGATATGTTGACATTATATTCTTGATTTAAGGCATCACGGAAAAGAATTTCACCCCAATCGGTGGATTGGGATTGTAAATGTAGTAACTGAGCCTTTGCTTCATCTGTTAATGCTTCATAACCAGATTCCTGATATGCATTTATCAAATCGAGTCGATCGAGGATGTGATAGACACCTCCTTTTTTGTTATCCTCATTGTATTTGTTTCTCAAAAGATCTAACTCAAGATTAACTTTTTCCTCACTATTTAATAAATTTAATCGCTTAGTGCTAAGTGTAGGCGTATAAGTCATTCGAGTTGAAAAAGAGACTTTTGGTTTTCCTATTTTACCATTTTTAGTAGTAATAACAATAACACCATTTGCTGCACGTGCTCCATAAATGGCAGTAGCAGCAGCATCTTTTAATACTGTTATGTTATCAATATCAGCAGGATTTAATCCAGCAATAGAAGACTGCTTAATGTTGGTTATATCATTATCAAGGTGTTCAGGGATATCGGTACCCTCTAATGGGATACCATCAAGAACCCACAAAGGGTCTTGAGTACCTTGTAAGGATGAGGTTCCTCGAATACGAATTTTCATAGGTGCACCTGGAGTTCCTGATAGAGAGGTTACTTGTAAACCTGCAATTTGTCCAGCCAGTGCTTGGTCAATACTTTTTATAGCACCCACTGTTTCTTCTGATATATTTACGTTTGAAACAGCAGCGGTTAATTTTCTGCGCTCTATTGTTTGATAACCAGTTACAACTACAGCATCTAGCATTTGGGCCGTTGGAGTAAGTTGAATAGTATAATCTGTTTTTCCTTTTACTAAAGGTAAAACAAAGGTTTCATGTCCTATGTAACTACAATATAAGTTTTTTATATTTTGAGGAATTGTAATGGAAAATTCACCATCAAAATTTGTTATAACTCCAAGAGTTGACTCTCTAATATCTTGATCTTCGAGTTCCTCGTTTTCAACATATACAGAAGCTCCAATTAATGGCATGTTATCTTCACTAGAGAATATGGTTCCAGTGATAGTAACATTAGTTGTTTGAGCCCATACAGCTGAATATAAACTCAGTATATAAAATATAAATAGTAATCGTTTTTTCATTTTAAAGAAAATTAATTATTTAACACCTAAAGCTGTGTTTATGCGTAAGATTAGATCTTGGTAATGATATTGTGTTGCGATATCTGTGGTATTAACTCTCCTTTCTAAGAGTTTTTTAATTCGTAGTAATTCTCCACGTTTCACAGAGATAGCATCTGATATTCGGTTTAGTTGAGAGCCATAAAAATCAAGTGTACGTCCAGCACCCATTTTTGAGTTATTATATGATTTATAAGCTATTTCATCACAACTACAAGCCGGTAGCTGATTGTCAAAAAGAAAGTGATAATTAGTTAGCTTGTTGTTTATTTTAACACCTTCAGCTTCAGCTGCAGCAGTAATTAATGCATCTACAAATCCTTTTTGTAGATTACGTGTCATTACATCTGGAAGCTGTCCTTGCTCTGTGGTCTTAAATATTCCTTTATGCAACATATCCATTAAATCTACGGCAGTAAAAGCTTTTTTCTTATTGATGGATTCGTTCTCTAACATACGCATTAATCGATTGTTAGATAATAAATCCCAGAAAATGTAAGCTTGTGCATTTTTTAGAATTTTAGTGGGTGCGTTTTCAACTTGGCCAACTGGTGTATTTCTTAGCAAGAAAGTATAATTACTCAACTCGGTATTAAATAACCACTCAGGATAACATAACACCTCATCTAGTAAAAACTGAACCGCTTCTTTTTGTCTTTCTTTTTCAACAAAGGTATATGTTTTTACTCCATCTCCTACTGTTGTATTTTCAATGTAAATACCTCCTACATTAGCCATTACGTGATATAAGAAATAGTTCCATTGATTAATAACAGCAAAATAAAGACGTGAAGCTTCTTCGTAAGTTTGTCCTTTTTCTCCAGTTGTTGTCCAATTAATAATTTGAGGAACAATACGTTTCAAGTTAGCTATACCAAGTTTTGATGATTTGATTCCGTCATCTCCTAAATCTTCATTTTGTGCTCTAGGATCTACAGCATCTCTAGGACTTTGAGCTTCGCTATATTTATATAAGCGACCAGTATGTTGTTTTAGAAAGTCATATAGATAATCTTTTTCCTCTTTAGGACTCTCAACAGGATACCAACGATAGCCATACTCTATTGCAAAAATATCGTAAGGTCCAATGTGTGGTGCAAACTCTGTTACACCATCTTCGGGTTGGGCTACATAGTTATATCTAGCATAATCCATTATAGAAGAAGAGGGGGATTTCATTTTGTTCATATATTCTTTAGAACGTAAAGAGTCAGTAGGTATTGCCCATGACCCCATCATGTTATGACGTAAACCAAGTGAGTGACCTACTTCATGACACGCAACAAATCGAATAGCATCTCCCATAATATCTTCAGGAATATTATTACTTCTTGCTTCTTTTCTTACAGCTCCTGTTTGCACTGTAATCCATTCATTTAACATGGATATTACATTGTGCCACCACATAATATCAGCTTCTAAAATCTCTCCAGAACGTGGGTCTAGAATAGAGGGACCCATGGCATTAGCCTTTTCAGAAGCTGCATAGGTAATAACTGAGTAGTTAATATCATCCATATCAAGGCTTATGCTATCGGTTATATCTTTTGCTATAATAGCATTTTTAAATCCTGCTTTTTCGAAAGCTATTTGCCAATCTTCAACCCCTTGTTTAATATATTCTCTCCATTGATAAGGAGTGGATTCGTCAATATAAAAAAGAATAGGTTTTTTAGGTTCTACTAACTCTCCATCCAAGTACTTTTGAATATCCTCCTCTTTAGGTTCCATTCTCCACCGAGTTATAAACTCAGTTTTCTTGACTTGTTGTTGATTGTCACTGAACGATAAAAATGGAGTTGTAAAGTAACCTACTCGTTGGCTGTCTAGTCGTCCCATCATAGGCTCTTCGGGCAGTAATAATATCGTAGAGCTAACCTCTACAGTAATATATACAGATGAAGTTCCTTCTGTTACTTTTGTAGTCAGTTCAGAGTACGCTACAACATTGTTAGTGAAAGATTTAATCTCTTGAATTCGAGATAAGTTTTTGATAGCTGATGTGCCTAGGTTTATATTGGTAAATACATTGTTAATACTGGTTTCAGTACCATCATATATATCATTTACCTTAATGATTAAAGAAGTGGAATCATTATTAAAAGACTCTATGTCGAATCCAGCAATTAAAGGAGAAATAAAATTGTCAGCAACGGATTGTTTTATTGCGTCTTTTTCAGGAGTTAGGGGTAGTGGACGGCTCTGTCGAATTAAAAGTTGCTTTTGTCCTTTGGTCCATTCAAATCGAATCATTTGGTTTTCATAATTAACCCCTCGATTGACTCCAGCTTCATTTAGTTCCTCTGGTACGCGCTGTAGTTTATTCACTACTAACAAATCTCTACCTAAGAGTTGAGTGGGTATTTCAAAAAAGAAGTCTTTGTCTTTTTTGTAAATTGTAAATAGCCCTTCTTGTTTTGTAGCACTTTTAATTAATTTATCATAAGTAGATGTGGTGTCTTCTTTTTGCACATCATCTTTCTTCTTTTTCTTTTTGAATATTCCTTCTACCTCATCAACAATAGGATGAGCTATTATTAGATTTGTTGGTAGAAGCCCTAAAACAAATAATAAAATTAAGTGTATTAATATTCTTTTTTTACCAGTCATAAGAAATTATTGTTAGTATTTATATTCATTTTTGTGATATAAAAGGTGCAAATTTAGCCATTATATATGTGTCTGGATATATATTCTTT
>JAAYSY010000061.1 GCA_012518235.1 Bacteroidales bacterium | reverse complement strand
TTTCGCAAATATACGTCGTTTTCTCATATTGATGAAAGTTATTGTTCAAAACTGTAGTTGTTTTTTTGTTTTTTACTATTTCAACGATAAAAAGATACTATTTTTATTGTTAAAAATTAATTTGCTCTAGATTGTTATTTTTATTTAAGAAAAATAGTATAACTTTGCATTTGTAAAATAAGAAACACTGGGCTATGGTGTAATGGTAACACTTCAGATTCTGGTCCTGACTTTCCAGGTTCGAATCCTGGTAGCCCAACAAGGTGTAAAATAGAAAAGCTCTAATCGTATACAAATAGTATATTGATTAGAGCTTTTCTAATGTTTGTATTTTTCTTTTTCTGACTTAGGGGGGATAGTTAATTCTTTAATGTTTCTTTTTCTATAGATGTTTCTTTTATGAAAAACACTAAAAGAGAACCAATAGTTAAGAAAATTCCAGCAATTACTAACATGTGAATTTGATGTCCACCCATCCATTTTAATAGTGTACCCCCTATGAGTGCAGCTATAATTTGTGGAAGACAAATTGTTCCATTGAATAATCCTAAATAAGCCCCCATGTTTTTACCTGATATTGAGTTGGTTAGTATTGTAAAAGGCATGGAGAGCATAGCAGCCCATGCACAACCTATTAGTAAGTATGATACGAATAAGTGGTATTGATTCGTGAAGAAAAAAGCACTAATAAATCCAGCTCCACCTAGAAATAAGCTTAGAGAGTAAGCTTTTAAATGAGATTTGAATTGAGGGATAATCATAGCCCATAAAATGGAGCCTACCGCTTGTACTGCGAATAAAACACCTACCCAATTTCCTGCTTCTTGATATCCAGAACTTTGTACGTTTCTTGTGTTCCATACTGTTTCTGCAATTCCACCATTTGTATAGGTCCACATATACATAAAAGCAGCCCAACAGAAAAATTGAACGAGTCCAACGCTCCAAAATACTTTCGGTGCTTGTTTTAATAGTGTAATAAAATCGGTTTTTTCTTGTTTCTCTGTAGCTGTAATTCCATGAAAAGACTCAAATTCACAAGGAGGCATTTCTTTGACTTTAATCATGGTATATATAACACATAAAATCAAAATCGTAGCTCCTACATAAAAAGAGTAAATAACAGAATCAGGGATTGTTCCTTTTTCAGCTATATTACTTATTCCTATCCAAGTAAAAATAAAAGGGAATAGATAACCAACTAGACTACCAGCATTACATAAGAAGCTTTGAATGGAGTAAGCAAGACCTTTTTGTTTTTCATTAACTAGGTCTCCAACTAGCATCTTAAAAGGTTGCATTGCCATATTAATGGCTGTGTCTAAAACCATTAATGATATCAAACCAAAAATCATAGCAGAGCTAATTGTTAAGCCAAAGCTGCCCGAATTGGGGAGTAAGCACATAACAATAACAGCTACTAATGATCCAATAAATAAATAAGGTATTCGTCTACCGAATCTATTCCATGTTTTATCACTTGCTGAACCAACAATAGGTTGAATGATAATTCCAGCTAGTGGAGGTAATATCCAAAAATAACTTAATGTGTGTGGGTCAGCACCCAGCGTGGCAAATATTCTGCTAATATTTGCACTTTGTAAGGCATACGCTATTTGCACGCCAAAAAAACCAAAGCTAATGTTCCAAAGTTTCCAAAAACTTAAATCTGGTTTTGTTTTCATAGTATTAGATTTTAATGTTTTTTGTTGTTCCTCGTATTAGTAATTTTGTTCTTACAATTCTATTCGTTGAGTTTAGATTTTCACCGTGTTTAATTCTATTTAATAGTAGTTCAATAGCTTTTTCTCCAACTTCTTCACCGAATTGATCAACAGTCGTTAAGGGGGGATCTGTACTTTGTGCTATTGCACCCCCAGTAAAACCGCAAATCGATACTTCTTGTGGTACAGATAATCCACATTTTTTACAAGCCCATAATATACCTGAGGCCGTTTCGTCGTTAATTGCGAAAAAACCATCAGGTCTATTATCAGATTCTAATAGGGTTGGAGTGATTTGCATAGCTTGTTGTCTATTGTCACAATAAACAATCATGTCGCTTGTGACAGGTCTCTTGTGTTTACTCATGGCATCTATATATCCATTCCGTCTATTTTTTGATATTTCCAGATGAGGAGAGGCACTATAAAAAAAGATTCTTTTGCAACCTGTTAGAATCATATGTTCAACTGCAGCATATGATCCTGCATAATCATCTACTACCACTCGCTCTGTTTGTATTTCGGTGCAGATTCTATCATAGAATACGATAGGTATACTATGATTAAGAAGCTCATTATAATGGTCGTATATTTTAGTCTCTTTGGCAAGTGAGGTGATTACTCCACAGACCCTTTCCTCAAGGAATGAATGAACAATACTTACTTCTTTTTGGTATAGCTCATTACTTTGAGCAACAAGGATATTATATCCTTCTTCATGAGCTTTTTGTTCTATGCCACTTAAAACACAAGAGAAAAAGTGATGAATCAATTGAGGTACAATTACTCCAATTGTATTCGATTGTTTTTTTCTTAGGTTTAGCGCCATTATATTTGGCTTGTAGTTGTTTTCTTTAGCATAGCTTTGTACTAACAGTCGAGTCTTCTTACTAATTCCTGGTTTGTTTCGTAATGCTCTAGAAACAGTTGAAGGAGAGATTTTCAATGCTTTAGCTATATCTTTAATGGTTAAAGGTGTTTGTTTCATAGCTGAATAGTTCAAGGTTGTATCGCTTTCAAAGAAATCTTATCGAGCATTTTTTTATTACACTTTTATAATATTAAACATATTATACGTGAACGTTGTTCTATTTTTAGACCTTTTTATAATGTCTAAAATGCAAACGATTGCATTGCGAGTTCTTGGTTTTTAATTGTTTTTATTGTATGTTCTTTCTAGAGTTCTTTATTTTTGTTAAAAGAAGAGTTTAGAAAGATACTAAAAGATACTAAAAGAACTCTTTTGTTTCTAATTGTTAACTTTAATTATTCAGATGCATGAGAAAATTTAAATTAAATTTCATGAACACAGTCTTACTTGTAATGGTAGGATTGTTTGTTTCTTTAGGAGTGTCTGCACAACAAATGACTGTGAAAGGAACAGTAACGGATGTGCAAGGAGAACCTATCATTGGTGCTAATATAATAGTTGAGAAATCAGCTGTTGGAACGATTTCTGATTTTGATGGTAATTTTACTATCCAAGCTAATAAAGGAGATGTTTTAATTTTTAGATTTGTTGGTTATAAAGAGCAAAAACTAAAGGTTGATCGGTCTACTTTATCTATCGTTATGGAAGAAGATGCAGTACTAATGGAGGACGTTGTAGTTGTAGGTTATGCTGTAGGAAGCTCTAAAACTATATCTGGTTCTGTTGAAAAAGTAGGTCGCGATCAAATGAATGCAGGAGTTGTAGTGAATCCACTACAATCTATTAAAGGAAAAGTTGCTGGTGTTAATATTCAAAAAGCGGGAGGTGACCCAACAGCAGGGGCTTCTATTCGTGTTCGTGGAACAACATCTTTAACAGGTGGTAATGACCCATTGGTTATTATTGATGGTGTTTTTGGTGATTTGGGTATGTTAAATGCTATTTCTCCAAGTGATATTGAAAGCTTTACAGTACTAAAAGATGCATCAGAGACAGCTCAATACGGTTCTAGAGGTGCCTCTGGTGTTATTGTGGTTTCTACTATTAAAGGTAAGAGTGGTGTTAAAACACTTAGCTATGATGGAACTTTTGGTGTTGAGACAGTGTATAAAAATTTGAAGATGCTTGATGCTAATGGTTATCGTAGTGCTGCTGAAAACTTAGGTATAACCAATCTTTTAAATTTAGGTCATAACACCAACTTTGTAAAGGAGATGCAACAAACAGGATATACTCAAAACCATCGTGTTTCATTTTCAAATGGTACCGATGATTCAAACTACAGAGCTTCTATTGGTGTAATTGACCAAAAAGGTATTATAAAAAATAATACAATGAGAAACTACACGGCTAAATTTGATGCATCACAATTTATGTTCGATCATAAATTGAAATTGGAATTGGGTGTTTTTGGTTCGTTGAAACAAAGTAGATTTGTTAATGATTATCAAAAGACATTCTATTCTGCTGCATCTTATAACCCGACTTACCCTAACTTTAAAAATCCTGAAACAGGGATATGGGATGAAAATGCTAATGCTAATGAGGTACATAATCCATTGGGACGTTTAGATATTAATGATAGAGAAAATAATGCATACATTAATACTAATGCAAAATTGACTTGGACTATTATTGATGGATTGAAATTGTCAACTTTTGGGTCTTACACATATAACGTAAAAGAAAATAAAAAATATATACCAACAACGATTGAAGCAGGAAAAGCAAATCGTGGTGAAGCATATAGAGGGGATAATAAAAGTGAAGCTTTATTAGCTAACTTAATGTTAAACTACACAAAGACTTTTGATAAACATCACTTAGATGCTTTGGCTTTAGCTGAGGTTCAAAAGAATAAATATACTGGATTTGGAACAACTGTGCATGGTTTCAGTACAGATGCTTTTGGATATAATAACTTACAAGCTGGTGCTGTTCTAAAGTGGGGCGATATCTCTTCTTATTATAATGACCCTACGCTTGCTTCTTTTATGGGACGTGTTAATTACGTTTATGATGATAAATACATTGCAACAGTAAATATGCGTGCGGATGGATCATCTAAAGTGGGTGATAATAATAAGTGGGCTTATTTCCCTTCAGCATCTGTTGCATGGGCTATTGCTCAAGAAGACTTTATGAAAGATATTAAAGTCGTAAATGATTTGAAACTTCGTGTTGGTTATGGTTTAGCTGGTAATCAAGATGCTATTGCTTCTTATACTTCACTACCACTTATGGGTCCAACAGGTGTAACTACTCTTAACGGACTACCTACTGTTACTTTAGGAACATTGAGAAATCATAATCCTGACTTAAAATGGGAGGTAAAAAGAACATTTAATGCCGGTGTTGATGCTGGTTTCTTTAATGATCGTTTAACTGTAGTTTTAGATTATTATTATTCTAAGACAACAGATTTATTGTACAATTATGATGTTAAAGTTCCTCCATTTACATTCCCAACACTTTTAGCTAATATGGGTTCTATGAGAAACTCAGGGTTAGAGTTGGCTATCGGTGGAACTCCATTACAAACAAAAGATATGGAGTTAACAATTAATGCTAATATGACGTACCAAAAAAACAAGTTGTTATCATTAGATGGAACTTATATGGGAGAAGAAATGTCAGCTAAGAAATATATGAACTTAGGTGGTATGAATGGTGCTGGATTTATTGGTGGTCATAACCAAATTATTTATCAAATGGTAGGACAACCTGTTGGAGTGTTCTATTTACCAAAATCTAACGGATTAATTGATAATGGATTTGGAGACTATAGTTATCAAATAGAGGACTTAGATGGTGATGGTAGTGTGAATATTGCAGATGGAAAAGACCGATATGTTGCAGGACAGGCAATGCCTAAGGTATTAATGGGAGCAAATGTTGGTTTTAGATACAAGCAATTTGATATTCAACTACAAATGAATGGTGCTTTTGGTCATAAAATATATAATGGTACTTCTTTAAGCTATATGAATATGAACCAATTCCCAACCTACAATGTAATGAAGAAAGCTCCTGCTCAAAACATTAAAGACCAAACTGTTACTGATTATTGGTTAGAAAGAGGAGACTACTGGCATTTTGATTATGTTACATTAGGATGGAATATTGATACTAGCAAATGGAATTTTGTGAACTCAATGCGCTTAACATTCTCTGTTAATAACTTAGCTACTATAACTAACTATTCAGGACTGTCTCCTATGATTAATAGTACTGTAGTAGGTGGTGATTTAGGTATTGATGATAAGAGATTTTATCCATTATCTCGTACTTATTCTTTAGGACTAAGTGTTAATTTTTAATCTATACAAATTATGAAAAAATATATATTATATAGTTTATCGCTGTTGTTAGCTATAAGTTTTAGCTTAACATCTTGTGGTTCTTTTTTAGATGAAAATCCAAAAGATCAGATTACTGAAGAAGATGCATATAAAAATCCCACCCTTGTTTATTTAAATACGGTTGCTTCTTTATATACTCATATTGGTAAGACAGATCAATCTGCCGGTTTACAAGGAGGAGATAGAGGTATATACGACTTGAATACTTTTTGTACTGATGAGGCTATGCTACCTACTCGTGCTGGTGACTGGTATGATGGTGGATTATGGCAACAATTATACACTCATGATTGGGGTACAAAATATGATTTAGTTAAGGGAGCTTGGGATTATATATACAAAGTGATTGCAGAGTCGAATAAGTCACTTGACAAATTAAATGAAATACTAAAAAATGATCCAGAGAATAAAGCAGTACAACAATATATTGCAGAAGTTAGATCTTTTAGGGCTCTTTACTATTATCATTTAGTGGATTTGTTTGGTAGAGTTCCTATCGTAACCTCATCTAAAACAGCTATGGGTGATGTAAAACAATCTGATAGATCAGAGGTTTTTGAATTTACTTGGAATGAATTGCTTGAATCTGTCGATTTACTACATGAGGGTAGAAGTAATTTTCTAGGGGAATATTATGGACGTATAACTAAACCAGTTGCTTATTTTATATTAGCACGTTTGGCTCTCAACTCCGAGGTTTATACTCATGATAATTGGACTGACGGAAATAGACCTGATGGAAAAACAATAAAATTAAATGTTGGTGAGCAAGAATTAAATGCATGGGATGCTGTGATTTATTTTTGTGATAAGATTTCCGATTTAGGATATTATGATTTGGCTAATGAGTTTGCTTCAAACTTTTCTATCCAAAATGAAAAGTCTATAGAGAATATATTTACTATTCCTATGGATGCAAGTTTATATAAAAATGAGTTCTATTATTTAATTCGCTCTAGACATTATGCACATGCTGCTGTATATGGACAAGGTGGTTGGAATGGATCATGTGCAACCATTGATGCTATTGAAGCTTTTAACTATGGTAAAGAAAATCAAGACCCTCGTTTTGATATAACTTATTATCATGGTCCTGTATTGGGTCCAACAGGTGAACCTGTAATGGATGAGGGTGAAGAGCTTGTTTACTATCCAAGTGAGGTTAAGTTAGATTTAACAGGTTCACCTTTTGTGAAAACAGCAGGTGCTAGAATGAAGAAATATGAATTAGATGCCGCTGCTACAAATGATGGTGCATCTCAAGGAAATGATATTGTACTTTATCGTTATGCTGATGTATTATTAATGAAAGCTGAAGCAAAAATCAGAAAAGGTGAGAGTGGTGATGCTGAAGTAAATCAGGTGAGAAGTCGTGCAGGTGCTAGTATTGTAAAAGATGTAGATCTAAAAATGTTATTATCTGAACGATTAAGAGAATTTGCATGGGAAGGTCATCGTCGTCAGGATATGGTTCGTTTTGGAACATTTACGCAAAAATATACAGATAGAAATCCATTACCCGGTGAAAGCACAGGATTTACTACAGTATATCCTATACACGAGGATGTTTTATTGCTAAATACTAATTTAACTCAGAATCCAGGTTATAAAACCGGTGAATAATCTTAAATAATAAAAAAGAACTATGAATAAAATATTAAAATATATTGGAGTTTTATCTCTATTATTATTTGTTGGCACTAGTTGTAGTGATCCTGATAATTGGACAATAGTTACAGAAACTCCAGAAGGAGCCTATGTAATAGGTGATGCTACTGTATATCAAGCAGCTGCAACAGCTTCTTATTTTTCACCAGCAGCAATTGATCCTAGAGATGGTGAAGAGGTTGAAGACTTTAACGTTACTTCGGTTTATACTTGGTTAAAAGCTAATGAAGAGTTTTTCATTTTTCAAGTAGATTCAGAAGGAAATGAGAAAACTTTTGGAGAAGGAGATTTAATTGAGTCCTCGTATGATACCTATAGCCTTGCAGTAGATGCTAAAGGTTTTACTGTAGAGAGCGAAGGGTTATACTTATTGGTTTTAAATAATGAAGATTCACAACTATCTGTAGTACCCGCAAAGTTTGGTATTATTGGTGATGCTACTGCAGAAGGATGGGACAAAGAAACTATCATGGATGTAGCTTTAGAAGGAACAACGGTTAAGTTTTCATTAAAAGATGAAAACCTAAATAATAAAGGTTTGAAGTTTAGATTTATAGATTGGGGTATTGAGCTTCCTTATGGATCGGGAACAGTTAAATTACATTCAAATCAAGGTTTTTCTGGAGATGATGAAACTGAGATATCCGACGCTGCAAAAGAGTGTAAAAGTGGAGGTCAAAACTTTCAAGTATCTAAGGTGGGTTTATTTGATATAATTTTATCCTTAGATTTAAGAAGTAAAGTTTGGAAAGCAAGTGCAAAACTAACAAAAGAAGATACATCGAAAGTTCCACTACCTGAAAAAATGTATTTAGTAGGTACTATAAATAATTGGGCTGAGGATAAAGGTTTAGATATGATTCCAATTAATCCAAGTGAAGGTAAAATGTTTTGGAAAATTATTTATCTTAAAACAAGTGATGAATTTAAGTTTAATGCTGATTTAGCCTGGCTTGGAAATGATTTTGGTATGGAAGGTGAAGAGCCATTGGAAGCAGGTAAGCATTCTGTTGGGAAAAATAATATTAAGGTGGCGAAAGATGGTTTCTATACACTTCGCGTAATTATTACACATAGTACGAGCGGGCAGTTAGTAAAAGAATTTGAGATTTCTGAGCCTGAATTATATATTATTGGTGAAACAGCAGCTGAAGGTTGGGATGGCCAATTAGCAGAAGCTGATAAATTCACTCTAGAAGGTGAAGAGTTTGTTTCTCCTCTCTTTAATAATACAAATAAAGAGGGTAACCCTAAGTTGAGAATGTGTCATCCTTTCGATGGTGTTGAATGGTGGCAGTCTGAGTTTAACATTCTTGATGGTAATATAGTATATCGTGGTACAGGTGATGAATTAGGTGATGTTGAAGTTAAAAAAGGTCAGAAAGTTCGATTAAACTTTAATGATAATACAGGTGTTATAGAATAATATTGTAAAGCATTACAATAACACTACATAA
Organism: Bacteroidales bacterium; assembly: GCA_012518235.1. Taxonomy (GTDB): domain Bacteria; phylum Bacteroidota; class Bacteroidia; order Bacteroidales; family Bacteroidaceae; genus Bacteroides_E. The sequence continues at coordinate 2,593 of JAAYSY010000061.1, read as the reverse complement.
TCTTTTATAGCCATAATTGAATTTTCAATTATGGCTATAATTTTAAAAGAATGAAGAATGAAAATAATTAAAAGGTATCATGTAATACTTCTGTTGTGCATGTTTTCTCTTGTTTTAGGGTGTTCTGATGATAAGAATGAGCCTAATAAAGAGCCAGAAGAGAAGGAGGGGTATTGGACTGAACCAGAAGTTTTAGAAGCAGATAAAGAAGTCACTTTGTATTTTGTGCCTCCTAAAGGAAGCCAATTGTATAATTATGAAGGGGATATTTATCTTCATACCGGTGTAATATCTGGTTCCGATTGGCTTTATGTTCCAGCTGAATGGGGTGAAAATATAGAAAAATGCAAGATGAAAAGGGAAGGGGAGAACAGATGGAGTTTGGTTTACTCTCCCTCCATAAAAGACTGGTTTGGGGCGGTAGTGCCTATTAAGCAAGTTGGATTAGTTTTTCGCAATGAAGATGGTTCTAAAAAAGGATATTCTTCGGATAAGTTTTTGACTATTATTGATAATAGCTTTAAACCCGGTAAAGTAGAGTATGCTTCTCAACCTGATAATACAATTTCTGGTATTAATATACATAATGGGGGGGCTTCCGCTACTTTTGTGTTATATGATAAAGACAAAAATGGTGAGAGTTGGGATTATGCTTATTTAATAGGTGATTTCAATGGTTGGGCTCTTGATAATACTTATCAAATGAAGCGTGATAAGGAGACTTCTTGTTGGTGGTTTACTATTAATGATATAAACCCCACAACGGAGTATGCTTTTCAGTATTACTTAGGTAGAGAAGATGAGTCCATTATTTTGGCTGATGCTTATTGTGAGAAAATATTAGACCCACATAATGATCAATACATTCCAGCTACTACTTACCCTAATTTGAAGAAATATCCCAAAGGTGCAACAGGAATTGTATCTGTGTTTCAGCCACAGGAGGAAGAGTATGTATGGGAAGTTTCAGATTACACTATTCAAGACCCTAATAATTTGATTATTTATGAACTGTTATTAAGAGACTTTACGGAGTCTGGTGATATAAAAGGAGCTTTAGAAAAATTACCCTATTTAAAATCTTTAGGAGTAAATGCTATTGAGCTAATGCCTGTTCAGGAGTTTGATGGAAATGATAGTTGGGGGTACAATCCTTGTTTCTTTTTCGCTATGGATAAAGCCTATGGAACAAAAAATGATTATAAACAATTCATTGATGCATGTCACAAGGAAGGTATAGCTGTTTTATTAGATGTTGTTTATAATCATGCAACAGGGAACCATCCTTTTGCTAAATTATATTGGAATACAAGGCTTAATAGAACAGCCAAGAACAATCCATGGTTTAATGAAATAGCACCTCACCCCTATAGTGTATTTCATGATTTGAATCATGAAGAACCTATGGTAAGGGAGTTTGTTAAGCGAAATCTACAATTTTTATTATCAGAGTATAATATAGATGGCTTTCGTTTTGATTTAACAAAAGGGTTTACTCAAAATAAATCAAATGAAAGTAATGCAGGAAAATATGATGCTAGTAGAATAGCTATTTTGAAAGACTATAACAATGCAATTAAAGAAGTCAATCCTAAGGCTTGTGTTATATTAGAGCATTTTTGTGAAGATAAAGAAGAAATAGAACTAGCTAGGCAGGGTATGAAGCTATGGAGAAACTATAATAATGCATTTAAACAAACAGCTATGGGTTGGAACGAGAATAGTGCATTTAATGGATTGTATTCTGGAGATGTCAAAGGAATGCCTTTTGGAGGATATGTTAGTTATATGGAGAGCCATGATGAAGAGCGTATGGCCTTTGCTCAACTAGAGGGGGGAAATTGGGACCTAAAACAAGAGTCTAAAATAGAAAATAGAATGAAGCGATTAGCTACAAATGCAGCTTTTTGTTTTACTGTTCCGGGTCCTAAAATGCTTTGGCAGTTTGGCGAAATGGGATACGATGTTTCTATTGAAGAAAATGGTAGAACGGGTCGTAAACCTATTTTGTGGGAATATCTAGATGTAACAGAGCGTTTTAAGTTACATCAGACCTATATAAAGTTGATCCATTTTAGACAAAAATATCCTTCTCTATTCAATGAAGAGGCTCAATTTGAATGGAAAGTAAGTTCTGCAGATTGGCGAGATGGACGATTCTTACAATTAGAGAATGAAGGGAATACTTTATTGATTATTGGCAACTTTATGGAATCTGATATAACTATAGATAATCCTTTTAGTAGTGTTGGTGATTGGTATGATTTAATGGATACAAAAGTGGAACGAGTAATGAGTACTAGTAATGAATTATCTATTCCTGCTCATGAGTTTAAAGCTTATGTGAATTTTAAAATAAACTAAGAATATAAGTTTAATAATACAACTTTGAACTTAAAAGGTATAAAAACAATTTGTTTATTGTTGTTTTTATACCTTTTTATGTTTTGATTAGGTATAACCTAACATTAGTGTCCACTAAAAAACCGGAGACACCCTTGCAATTCACAGATAATCAGTGTGTTATATGCTGTTTTTGAGTGAACCGATTTGATTTTTTTTTGTGATTAGAATTCGATTGTTAAGCAAGGCA
>JAAYSY010000314.1 GCA_012518235.1 Bacteroidales bacterium | reverse complement strand
TTGTTTTTACTACATCAAATAACTCTTTTGGACCGACAGAAATAAGTTATCTAGAAAATAGATTTTTTAATTTAGCCAAAGATGCTAAAAGATATAATGTTAAAAATAATGTAGATCCAACCTCTGGCCATGTAACTGAAGAAAAAGAGAGTGAACTAGAGGAATTTATAGAGTATGCTGAAATAGTTATGGGGACATTCGGGCATAGGGTTTTTGACTCATTAGAGGAAAAGCCAATTTATAAGTTAGAAGAAGATGCTGAAATTAATGATGAGCCATTGTTAGTCTTGAAAACAACTAAAGCTGAAGCCAAGGGTAGAAGGACAAATGAAGGATTTGTTGTTTATAAAGATGCATCGGTTTCAGTTAGTCCTACTAAAAGTTGCCCAGAAACTATACTCAATTTAAGAAACAAATATGCTGAGAGGATTAAAGAGGGGATACTGATAGAGGACACACTTTTTACTAGTCCATCCGCTGCAGCAGGTTTTGTGACATATTCCAGTGCTAATGGAATGATTATGTGGCTAGATGAAAAAGGAATAACTCTAAAAGAAATAGAAAGCAATGAGGACTAATGTCATCGAAGGGAGGAAGTGCCTAAATGTCAAATGAATTAATTTCTTTGTCAACATTATTTCAAAATAGACTATTTAGAATACCAGATTATCAAAGAGGCTATGCTTGGAAGAAGGAACAGCTAGTAGATTTCTGGGAAGATTTATTAAATCTTCATGAAGATAGATACCACTATACTGGACTTTTGTCTTTAAAAGCAGTTAATAAAAAAGATTTATGTTTATGGGGAGAAGACAGCTGGTTGATTGATATTGGTTATAAAGCATATCATACTGTAGATGGCCAGCAAAGATTAACCACGTTTTCTATACTTATGTATGAGATAATATCTTTTATTAAGAAGCTAGAAGAAAACCAAGGAAAATCTGATGACCAGATATTCATAGGGTTTGAATCTATCAAAGCTATTACAGAAAAATACATAGTGAAGAGCCGTCCACCAGAAAATATGATTAAAACATATATGTTTGGATATGAGCTAGATAATCCTAGCTATAATTATTTGAAATATAAAATATTTGAAGAACAATTTGGCGGAACAATTGTTGAAACTTATTATACTCAAAATCTTATGTATGCAAAAAAGTTCTTTGCTAGAAACCTTGAATCTTTGTTTGAAGTAGAAGGAATGCCTGGAATTGAAAGTTTATACAAAAGGCTTACATTAAAATTAATGTTTAATTTACATGAAATTGAAGATGATTACGATGTTTTTGTGGCCTTTGAAACTATGAATAATAGAGGAAAAAAACTTAGTAATTTAGAACTTTTAAAAAATAGACTTATTTATTTAACAACTTTGTTTGATGATGAACAGTTAGACGATAAGGATAAAGGACAATTAAGAAAGAATATCAATGATGCTTGGAAAGAAATCTACTATCAACTAGGAAGAAATCAAAACCACCCTTTATCTGATGATGAATTTTTAAGGGCCCATTGGACGGTATACTTTCAATATACTCGCAGAAAAGGCGATGACTATATTAAATTTTTATTGAATAAATTCTCTTCAAAAAATGTATTTGATAAGCATCCTGTTGCAATTGAGAATGAAATAGCTGAACCCCAAACTGAAGATGAAGAATTTGAAGATGAGGATGTAATTGGAAATACGGAAGAGGAAACAATCCTAGTAAGTGAATTAGCTCCAAATGAGATAAATGCTTATGTGAATAGTCTAAAGGAGATCGCAGAATATTGGTATTATACTTATTTTCCCCATGATAGTGATGAATTGACTGACGAGGAAAAACACTGGATTAATAGATTAAATAGAATTGGAATTGGATATTTTAGACCACTAGTAGCTATATCTTTGTCTCTCAAAAATGAAGTTGGGGCAGAGGAACGTGTTTTACTTTTTAAAGAAATAGAACGATTTATATTTCTTTGTTTCCGAATGGCAGGATATAATGCCAGCTATAAAAGTAGCTATTATTATAATAAGGCAAGAGATGTTTTACAGAGAAAAACAAGTCTAAAATTTGTGGCAGATGATTTAATGGAAACAATTGATAATGACTTAAATTCAATTATAGCAAGTTTTATAGCTAGAACAGATAGACGATTCGATTCTGGTTCAGGCTTTTATGGCTGGCGAGATTTAAAATATTTTTTATACGAATATGAAAGCCACTTATCGACTAAGAACAATATTCAAAAAATAGATTGGCAGATGTTTTCAAATGTTGAAAAAGACAAAATTACAATTGAACATATTTTGCCACAGACACCAACTAAATGGTATTGGCGTAATCAATTTCGTCATTTTAATGAAGATGAAATAAAGATTTTGTCTGCTAGTTTAGGTAATCTATTACCCCTTGCACAGAGCATAAATTCTTCATTGCAAAATGATAGTTTCCCCGATAAAAAGAACCCTTCGTCAAAAAGAAGAGGTTATATTAATGGATCGCATTCAGAGATAGAGGTGGCTATAGAAGAAGACTGGACTCCTGAATCGATATTAAATAGAGGGCTAAAACTTCTAGAATTTATGGAAAACAGGTGGGGTCTAAACCTTACTGATAAGCAGAAAAATGAATTACTCCATATTGATTTTGTAAATGAATTAAGAGATGAGGTGCCAGAAATTCCAGAACCTACAACAAATGGTATAGTTGAAACAGTTAATAACCCTTCACTTAAACATGAAGAGCTAACAGACACTCAACAGCAACGATTTAATTTTTGGAGCGGTTTTGTCGATTACTGCAAGTCCATTGACCGAGGTGAAGATATAGCTTCTCAAACTCCCTCTTATTCTAATAGCTATGATGTATCAATTGGAAATAGTGATTATTATATATTTTTTCAAATTATGAAACAAAATATTTTACGCATTGGTATTTATGTTCATCAACCAGAAACTTTTAAGAGACTAGAATTCTTGAAGGATGAAATAGAAAACATATATGGTTATGAACTTGAATGGTATACAAGTCGTAAGACTAGCACTGCAAGAAGGATATTACATTCTATAGAAACAGATGTATTTAATCCAGAGTTATATTTAGAGAATTTTAAATGGTTAATTTTACAATTTGATAAATTAAAATCGACTTTAGAAGAAATAGATAAGGGGGCTAATCTGTATATAGAGAATAATAGTAGTTCTAGTATCACTAGTGAAATGGTGGCCTATGCTTACATAGTTTCTAAAAAAGTCTTTGAAGGAGAGTTGGGGAGAACTGAGGGTAAAGAAGAAATTGCGGATAAAGTCAATATGAACTCTGGTTCAGCAGGAGATTATATTTCAGCTTTTTATGCCATGATGAATGGTGAAAGATATACAAGAACTCTTAATGAATACTCTACTAGATATTTTTTAAAGGCTATCTATGAAGACTATGGAGAACTAGCTTTACAGAAAGCGATAGATGCTTGTAGAAAACACGCTACTTATTATGCTGTTTTAGGTCGTGGACGATTGGCTTATGTAGAAAGAATTATAGAAGAATTTGAAGGCTAGATTTTTGAAACCTTTTAATTTTTCCTGTACTTTTTAATTATTCATATGGTAAGTATCACAGAGGTGTGCAATGGGAATTATAGTAGAATAAACCTAGTGAAAATTGTTTCAATTTAAATAGAATATTTAGGTAAGTATATTCTTTAAAATAAAGTTAAATCTTATAAAGCCCTTGATATAAGGGCTTTCCTGCTAAATGAAACCTACCAACATATAAATTCTCCCTTTTAAGATTGTATCAAAGACAGTAAGAACATAGACCCTTGTATGGGCAGCGGACATATACTTGTATATGCCTTTGATGTACTTATGGAAATCTACCGTGAATGCGGATATTCCGACAGAGACGCTGCACTCAATATTGTTCAGCATAACCTTTACGGTATGGATATTGACAAGCGTGCTTATCAGTTGGCTTACTTTGCCGTTATGATGAAAGCCCGCAGCTATAACAGACGAGCTTTAACTCAAGGTATATTCAATAACCTTGCGGTATGTGAAGAAAGCAACGCTATTGATAGATTTGCCTGTGATGGTATTACTAATGATAAGGAGCAGAATAAAATCGGCGAGTACCTGATTGAAG
>JAAYSY010000313.1 GCA_012518235.1 Bacteroidales bacterium | reverse complement strand
GTAGCTTGTGTTAATAAATTCAATCTTGCTGATAAAGTTTCTTACGTATCTACTGGAGGTGGTGCATTACTTGAAGCTATTGAAGGTAAAACGCTTCCTGGTATAGCTGCTATTGAAGGGTAATAAATAACATTATATATAATTAAGAGCACCTTCAATAGATAGGTGCTCTTTTCTTATAGTTTTTTTATGAATAGATTAAATACAAAATTACTAACTGTTCTATTTTCTTCTGTTATTCTACTTTCTATATTTTCATGTAACTTCAACAAGAAAGAGAACGCACCTTATGTTAAGCCTACAGATTTAAAAAGCATTCGTCTAGGAGCTATGTCATCAATGGATTACGTCCCTTTTGTCGTAGCAAAAAAAGTAGGAATCTATGACTCTTTAGGATTAGATTTAAATATTGTAAAATTCTTCTCAGCTAACGATCGTGATGCTGCCTTTCAATCTAATAATATCGATGGTACAGTTATTGACTATACTGGTGCAATACTGCAACAAGCTAATGGAATTCCATTAAAACTGGTCTTTAAAAATGATGGATTCTTTTATTTTATTGCAGGGAAAAAAAGTCATGTGGCTAACTTATCTCAATTAAAGGGAACCAATATTGCAGTATCTAGAAACACGGTTATAGATTACTCTACAGACCAATTTCTAAAATCAGCTAATCTCACAGAACAAGATGTTAATAAACCTGAGATTAATAAAATTCCTTTGCGCTTTGAAATGCTCCAAAATAACAAAATTGAAGCTACTGTTCTTCCTGACCCTTTTGCCACTATTGCATTAAACAATGGGCATCACTCTTTAATTACATCTAAAGATTTAGGAATTAGCATTACAGGAACCATTTTCACACAAAATGCATTAGAAGAAAAAACAAAAGAAATTGAGATTCTTATCATCGGATATAACGAAGGAGTAAAATACATAAAAAATCATGCATTATCTGAATGGAGTTCTATCTTAATAGAAGATGTAGGAATTCCTGAAGAGTTAATTAATTCTGTATTACTTCCGGCATACGAAAAAGCTTCTTTACCAAAAGAAAAAGATATAATTCAAACTATTAAATGGCTTAAACACAGGAATCTTATTCCTAATGATTATCAAGGAGATCAACTTATAGACTCCACATTTATTAAGTAGTAAACTGACCCTACAGAATGGCTACAATAAAATTAGACCAATTAAATGTATATTACAAAAAAGGGAATGAAAATATCCAAGTCCTACATAACTTCAACCTTTCCATTCCTCAAGGATTAATATATGCTATAGTTGGACCTTCTGGATGTGGAAAATCGACTTTATTATATACACTAGCTGGTATTATAACCAATTATACTGGTACATTAACTATTAATGAAGAAAAACCGAATCCAAAAAAACAATCCATTGGATTAGTACCTCAACACTACGGATTACTCCCATGGAAAAAAATAAGTAGTAATATTCATTTTCCACAAGTAATTAGAAAAAAACAAATCGATTCAATTAGAGAATCAAAAATTTTAGAGCAACTTCAAATCACACACACCCTACAGAAGTACCCCAATGAATTAAGTGGTGGAGAACAACAACGAGTTGCTTTAGCTAGAGCCTTTATACAAAATCCTGATCTACTACTTTTAGATGAACCCTTTTCTGCTCTTGATGCCTTAACAGCAGAAAAAAGCCGATCCCTTTTTGTGGAGTTATGGAATGAACACCCTGTAACAACAGTTTTAATTACACACAATATACGGGAAGCTATAGAATTAGCTCATAAGATCGTATTAGTGAGTCCTACACCTGGAACAGTTAAACACATACTAAATTACCCATCGGAAAAGGAAGTCCGAAATAAAATAAAGGAAATATGGTAATTAAGACAATACAATCTAACTTATTAAAAATACTTCTTGGGTTTCTTATTATAAATATAATATGGTTTACGGCATCTTATTTTTCAAATACAAACTTAATAGTAAACCCTATTGAATTATACAAGAGTCTACCAAAAATATGGAGTCAATCCATGAATACACATCTTTTAGCCAGTTTAAAAAGAATACTACTTGGAGTAGGTATTGCAATAGGTATAGGATTACTTATTACATTCCTTTTTATTCAAAGTAATAAAACTAAACTAATCATCGATTCTATTGTTTATATTTCATACCCCATACCCAAACTTGCATTATTACCAATAGTTATGTTATTAGCTGGTATTGGAGAAACAACAAAAATTATAATGATAGTACTTATTATTGTTTTCCAAATCATTATAAGTTTACGAGATGGGGTTAATAAAATACCAAAAGAAAGCTTACTTGTAGCTACATCACTAGGTATTAATGAAAAACAGAAATTACGACATATAATATTACCAGCCATTACTCCCGATTTATTATCAACTCTTAGAGTTGCAATAGGTACCGCTATATCTGTTCTTTTTGTAACAGAAACATATGGTACAAATAAAGGGATGGGCTATTTTATTGTGGATTCATGGATGAGAATTAACTATATGCACATGTATGCTGGGATTGTTATCCTCAGTCTACTTGGCTTTTTACTTTTTATAATCATAGACTTACTTGAAATTTCAACTTGTCAGTGGTTAAAAAGCAGTTAACAGACACTAAATAAAAACACTAAATAAACTAATATTTGTAATTATGAAAAAAAGGTACATTATTACTTTCTCAGTTTTATTTTCCTGCTTTACAGGAATGTTTGCACAAAAAAGTGCAAATGAAATACTTAATACGGTAAAAGATCGCCTAACTGTTTCAGGATATGTTCAAGCAGGTTATGAGGCAACAACTGGTGACAATAGTAAAAATGAATTTTTACTGCGTCGTGCAACACTCACTGTAGAAGGACAAATTACATCACAATGGAGTGCCGTTTTCCAATATGCTTTTGCAGGAAAAGGTAATATTCTGAATTGCTACACTCAATATGACTTTCGTCCTGAGTTTTCTGTTCGCCTAGGGCAATTTATTACTCCTTTTACTATAGATAATCAATTATCGCCCACATCAATTGAGCTTATTAGTACACAATCATTAGCAACAAGTTATCTCGTTGGAGGTACATCTGCGGACCCCGCATATGGTGGACACTCTGGTCGTGATATTGGTCT
>JAAYSY010000060.1 GCA_012518235.1 Bacteroidales bacterium | reverse complement strand
AATGCTAAAATCAAATCTTTTAGAGCTAGTTTAAGAGGGGTAAGAGATGTGAACTTCTTTATTTATCGTTTAACTAAAATTTATGCTTAATATGAAAATCCCACAGCTTTTCGGTATGATCCCTTTTTCGCCTTTTCTCAGAATTTATGGAAATAAAAAACTCTGAAAACCAATTGGTTTTCAGAGTTTTGCTTTGTTTGGAAGATTTTCCAGTGCGGATGAAAGGACTCGAACCTTCACGTCTCACGACACTAGATCCTAAGTCTAGCGCGGCTACCAATTACGCCACATCCGCAATTTTTGCTTTTCGTTTTGTAGTTTAGCGATGCAAATATAGGGACTTTTTTTAAGTTGACAAACTTAAAGTTCTATTTTTTATTTAAAATTTTTCTAGCCTCTTCAATCAGTGTGTCTATGCCTTTAAGCTCATCTTCTATATTCATATCCACTTTAATATCTGGTTCTATACCAAACTCAATTTGATTCATTTCTGCATCGTAGTGAGGGCTTGCAGAATAACGCACACTCCATCCGTTGGGTAGCTCAGAAGAAAAGGGGAGTCCTGATCCACCTCCTGTGTTATCGCCTAGTGTAATTACATTTTCAAAATAGCGCATGTTATTGACAAAATCGTTTGCTGCACTAAAAGTTCTTCTATTAGTTAATACAACAGTTTTTTTTTGCCACCTAATTCCTTTAGTTGGGTTTATGTATTGTGCTTTGGGTTTAGAAAAATCATTATGTCCAGGTCCTGTTTTGTGTTGAATGTATCCAACCAATGTCTTTTTGTTAGTAAATCGAGAGGCGAATCGAGTAGAGTTGGTTAATATACCTCCTCCATTATGCCGAACATCAACAATGAGTCCATTACAGATTGATAGGTAGTCTAAAATGTGATCTAAATTACCATTTCCTAAGCCTGACATAAAGGAGCTATAGTATAGATAACCTATGTTGTCGTCCAAAATAGTATACTTTACACCTCCTGCAATTCTATAATTAGTTCCTAAATAATCTTCCTGAATACCTTCATTGAAGTTTCTAGGATAATCTTCATACCAATTCCAATATCTCGATTGATTGGCAGGCCAGGATAGGTTTACGTGCCCATCCTTTAATTCTTCTAGCATATCTCCAAGAACTTCAAAAAGGGCTTCATTGCTCATAGTAGGAGATATTCTTTTTTTATAAACATAATAAATAGAATCCCAATTAATTTCTTTATAATCTAGAAAGCAATAACCTTCGTCAATAATTTTCCATAAAGCTTCGAAGTTACCTTCAGGGTCATTATTGAAATGTTCTTCCCGAATACAGCTAGTGAAAAATGTGGTACAACACAAGCTGAATATTATAAGGTAATTATAGATTTTATTTTTCTTATACATAACTTTATAACTAATAAGCTTGAATTGAGTTGGTAAAGACATTAGATTGCTTTTTTCCTCCTGGTAGTTTATATATTTCTTTGACAAATCCCACCATAAATACATGAGAGTAGGTATGGCTTCTTATTTTATTCACATCAGCTTGTTGAATGTCACATAAATAACTTAAACGTAATTGAGATTTTCCAATAGGGAAGTCAAAAGTAAGCATCTGTCTTAATGAGGGGTGATTATGAAGGGATGTGAAATTTATGGTTCCTCCTTTATTCCCTAGTGAAAATATTTCGTAATAAGATTGTCCATAGTGTGGTGAGAACATAACTCCCATTAAAGGAACATTAATTTGATAGCGTAGTTTAATGGGCTTGTTTTTAATATATAATGTCCAAATGGCCATGCTAGAGGCATCAATATTAATATAAGCTCTAGCTGAGGCTGGGTTATTACCGTTTTGTAAATTATAAACAAAACCTCCGTTTAGGTTGCTTAAGCCTCCAGCTAGTAATTTAAAGTTGTCAGTTAGATGGAATTGGTAATGTAATCCATAGTTCCAATTCACTAACCCTCCAAATGTATTATTATCATCTACTCTATTGTGAGTATACGATAGGTTCGCTTGGAAAAAGTTCTGAATAGATATATTAGGGTTGAATTTTGACATTCTCATCGTTTCTCTGGCGATTCTGAAGTCTATACCTTTATATTCTTGAGGCGATAAATAATCATCAAAGACATTAGAATAACCTATTCCATAGGTTATTGAGCGAGTGATAAACCGATGAGGTTCTAAAGAGCTTGTATTTATTTCCTGAGAGCGTATTGTTGTAATATACCCTAAAAGAAAGATTGCTATTAATATAAGTTTCGTCCGCATAGGCACTTTTTATTAGGCAACAAAGCCTAGAATAGATTCATTTGACCAGGTTCGGAGTTCTTGTCCGATTCACTATTTTGTTCCTCGTCAATTTCTTCCTTTGGGGGATGTTTTATGGGTTCTAATTCTTTTATCCTAGCTATTTCATAATTGGATATCCGTTTTCCTCTAGCTCTAAAACCTTTTACAGCAATAAATTCCTCTGCATCTAAAATTAAATCTTCTCGATGTTTATCCTCACCTCCAAAAGTGACTTGTACTCGAGGGTAAGGAACGTCGGATAAGAATATTAGTTTACTTTTTGTGTTACCTAGGAAGTTTTGCCTTACTGTAAACTCTTCAAAACAAAAACGTTTTAAGTAGGGTAGGTTATCAAGGTTAGCATCGTAAAGAGCAGCAGTGAACACCTTCTCTGGATCGAACTTTTCTAGGAGAACAATGTTCGCTTCATAGCGATTAGTTGATTCGAAATTAGTAGTATAATACTCTCCGTCATCTAATGCAACTAATATTTTATCGTCACTATCAAACTCACCTAAGAATCTACCTCTTTCCTCGTAGTTTAGTCGGAGTACAGCTTCATCAAACCACACTTTTCTTCCTCCTAATGTTGAAGCTCCACGCTCTTTTAAACTGATTTTACTAACGTTTCTTTTGGTTAGTATATTTCCTTGTGCTTGTCTACCTTTTATGAGTATTTCACTAAAGTCTTTTTCAAGACTATGTATGCGATATCTTGGATTGGGTTTAAGGACTACTTTTATAGTTTCAGCTTCTCCATTAGGGTTGGCTGTAAAATAGACAACACGTGATCCTGGTGTGCCTTTAGTGACATCGTATTCTCTATCTCTAACAATAGAGGTTACATTAAATCGTTTGATGTAATGAATACCATCTTTTCCATCTCGGTAAACCACATTGTATATGGTACGCTTGTCATTTCTCTTAAATACAGCAATGTGGCAAATATTCTTTCCAACAAACTTTTTGTCTGCTACAGGGGTAATCATATATTTACCATCTCGATAGAAAATAATAACATCATCTAAATTAGAGCAATTATCAATAAATTCCGCATTTCTAAGAGCTGTTCCTATGAATCCTTCCTCTCTATTGATGTACAGTTTTTCGTTAGCAATAGCAATTTTAGTAACCTCAATGGTGTCGAAACTACGTATTTCTGTTTTTCGAGGATACATAGCTCCATATTTTTTCTTTAGTTGTTTAAACCAATCGATAGTGTGTTCTATGATATGAACTAACTTGTTGTTTATTTCTTCGATTTCTGCCTCCATTTTTGCAATTAAATCGTTGGCTTTATCTGTATTGAAACGTAAGATACGAGCCATCTTAATCTCCATTAGTTTAAGAATGTCTTCTTTGGTTACTTTACGGGCTAGATTTAGTTTCGGGTAAAAAGGAGTTAAGCATTTGTCGACAAATTTGCAAGCTTGATTCATACTTTTGGCATTTTCAAACTCTTTTTCCTTATATACCCTTTCTTCAATAAATATTTTCTCTAACGAAGAAAAAAGAAGATTCTCAAGTAATTCATTTTTTCTGATTTCCAACTCTAGTTTTAATAGTTCAAGTGTGTTGTTAGTAGAGTGTTTTAATACATCACTAATGGTTAAGAAGTGAGGTTTATTGTCTTCAATAACACAGCAGTTGGGAGAGATATTTATTTCACAATCGGTAAAAGCATAAAGTGCATCAATGGTTTTATCTGGTGATGTGCCAGAGGGTAGGTGTAATAAAATCTCCACATTTGCAGAGGTGTTATCATCTACCTTTCTAATTTTTATTTTACCCCTATCTATGGCTCTAATAATAGAGTCAATTACTGAGCTAGTCGTTTTACTAAAAGGAATTTCAGTAATGGATAATGTGCGGTTGTCTATTTTTTCAATCTTGGCACGAACCTTAACCGATCCTCCTCTTTCTCCGTCATTATACCTTTCTACGTCTATTAAACCACCTGTTTGAAAGTCTGGATAGAGTTCAAATTCCTTTTTTTGAAGATATTGAATAGAAGCATCACAAAGCTCATTAAAATTATGAGGTAAAATTCTTGAGGAAAGTCCAACAGCAATACCTTCGGCCCCTTGTGCTAAAAGCAATGGGAATTTAACAGGAAGAGTGATTGGTTCTTTATTTCTACCATCATAAGAAAGTTTCCACTCTGTTGTTTTAGGGTTAAATACAACATCTAGAGCAAATTTAGATAGCCGTGCTTCAATATAACGAGGGGCAGCAGCACTATCTCCAGTAAGTAGGTTACCCCAGTTACCTTGGCAGTCAATTAGCATATCTTTTTGCCCTAACTGCACTAAGGCATCACCAATAGAGGCATCACCATGAGGATGAAATTGCATAGTATGACCGACTATATTAGCTACTTTATTATAGCGTCCGTCATCTAATCTTTTCATGGAATGGAGAATCCTACGTTGAACGGGTTTAAATCCATCGTTCATATGAGGTACTGCACGCTCTAAAATAACATAGGATGCATAGTCCAAAAACCAGCTTTGGTACATGCCCGAAAGGTGGTGTTTTGTGGAATTGTCCGTGTTTTGTGGTGTGAAATCTTTATTTTCTTGTGATTCGTTTTTCGAAATATCACTCATATATTTAACTTTCCTCTTGTGTTTTTAACAATGTTTATGCTATAGGTGTCATATAATAGACGAAATATGACGATGTATAGGCAAAAATACAAATTAAATTGAAAAAAATCATTTACTTTGCATTTATCTTCAAGACACATTATATTGGGAGTCAAGGAGAAGACATCAAGAATTAGAATAAAATATCAAAAATAATTTAAGAGAAAATGGCGATAGATAACGTTTTTAGAAAGCTGGTTTCGCACTGCAAGGAGTATGGATTTGTATTTCAATCGAGTGAACTTTACGATGGATTGAGTGCTGTTTATGACTATGGGCAGATGGGAGTCGAACTGAAAAATAATCTCAAAAAATATTGGTGGGATAGCATGGTTCTTTTGAACGAAAATATAGTTGGAATAGATTCATCTATTTTTATGCATCCGACAATTTGGAAAGCTTCAGGACACGTTGATGCATTTAATGATCCTTTGATTGATAATAAAGATTCAAAAAAACGCTATCGTGCAGATGTGTTGATTGAAGATCAAATGGCAAGATATGAAGACCGTGTTAATAAAGAGATTGAAAAGGCGGCAAAACGTTTTGGTGATGCTTTTGATGAAGAGCAATATCGTACAACGAATGAGCGCGTAATGAGATATCAAAAACAACATGATGACTTGCATAAACGTTACGCTGATGCATTAAACGCTAATGATTTAAATGAGTTAAGACAAATTATTGTTGATGAAGAAATTGCATGTCCTGTTTCGGGTACTCGTAATTGGACTGAGGTTCGTCAATTTAACTTGATGTTTCAAACCGAGATGGGTGCTACATCAGAAGGTGCTATGACTGTTTATCTCCGTCCCGAGACTGCGCAAGGTATTTTTGTTAATTATTTAAATGTACAAAAAACAGGTCGTATGCAAATTCCTTTTGGTATTGCCCAAATAGGTAAGGCTTTCCGCAATGAAATTGTTGCACGACAATTTATTTTCCGTATGCGTGAGTTTGAGCAAATGGAGATGCAGTTTTTTGTTCGCCCAGGTACAGAACTTGATTGGTTTGAAAAGTGGAAAGCTCTTCGTTTAAAATGGCATTTGTCTTTAGGTTTTGGTGAAGATAATTATCGTTACCAC
This sequence comes from Bacteroidales bacterium, assembly GCA_012518235.1. Lineage (GTDB taxonomy): Bacteria > Bacteroidota > Bacteroidia > Bacteroidales > Bacteroidaceae > Bacteroides_E. The sequence continues at coordinate 7,292 of JAAYSY010000060.1, read as the reverse complement.
GATCATGATAAACTAGCACACTATGCAAATGCTGCAACTGACATTGAGTATAATATGTCTTTCGGATTTAAAGAGGTTGAAGGTATTCATTCTCGTACTGATTTTGACTTATCTCAACATGAGAAGTTTTCGGGTAAAAACATTAAATACTACGATCCTGAATTAAAAAAGTCGTATGTTCCTTATGTTGTTGAAACTTCAATAGGAGTAGATCGCTTAATACTTAGTGTGTTATTTGGTGCTTATAAAGAAGAAGAGTTAGAAAATGGAGAAACTAGAGTCTTTTTGAAGTTCCCTCCAGCAATTGCTCCAGTTAAATTAGCTGTGTTACCTTTGGTACGCAAAGATGGTTTACCCGAGATGGCTCGAGAAATTGTAGATGAGATGAAATTCTTATTTAATTGTCAATACGATGATAAAGACTCTATTGGAAAACGTTATCGCCGTCAAGATGCAATTGGTACTCCTTATTGTGTTACAATAGATCATCAATCATTGGAGGATAAGTGTGTAACTTTACGTGATAGAGACTCTATGGAACAAGAGCGTATTCCTATTGCTGAGCTTGGAAAAATAGTGTCAGAAAAAGTGAGTTTGACTTCGATGTTGAAAAAGTTGAATAAAGCATGAAAAAAATAATCAAATCTTTTATATTACTTTCCACATTCACTGTATGTGGCTTGTTTATGGCTTCCTGTTCTGAAACAGAAGAAGAGGGGCGCTACGATAATTGGAGGAACCGCAATGAGAATTTCATTGACTCGTTATCCAATGTAATGGATTCGGGTAGTGATCCTGAGTTATATGCTGTTATTGATGAGTACGACAAGGCACAACGAATATTTTATAAGAAGTTAACAACAAAGGATGAAGGAGATATTCCATTATTTAATGACTCTATAGTGTGCTATTATTATGGAGCTTATATTAATGGAGATCGGTTTGATGGTAATTTCGACGGAAAGGAAATTCAACCTAATGATAAACCGACAGGGTTTAAGTTAAATAGTTTAGTGTCTGGTTGGATTTGGCCTTTACAACAAATGAAAGTGGGAGAGCGTTGGATGCTTTATATTCCTTGGCAAAGTGGATATGGAGAAAAAACCTCGTCTGGAGGAATTCCTGGTTATTCAACTTTGATTTTCACCATTCAATTAGAGGAAGTGGTTGTTAAGTAAGATTAAACCTATATAAAAGAAAAGGCAGATGTTCGCATCTGCCTTTTTTCTTTTATTATTCTTCATATAAAAGATACGGCTTGCGTTGTTTTCTGAAAAACTCAACGTCATCTGCCCACTTTGCTTTAATTTCATTTGCTGATGCTCCGTTGATTATCATTGTCTTAACATAGTCAACACCGATTAATAGATTAAACATGGCATTGAAAAATTTCCCTTGGCTTTTTAACTGGTTATAACAGTATATAAGATAGGATAAGTCAATTTCCTTATTTCTTATAAGTTCATTATTGTGAGTGGTAAGACTATAACCAAAACAACGTTGGTTTATGTGAGGAGGATTTTTTGCTCCAGGTTTGCTTTTAGGGATAAAGCTGTAAGGAGCATTTTTTATTTGAGGATGGCCAAAAACTTGAAATGGAAAGGATGTGCCTCTTCCTACACTGACTGTTGTTCCTTCAAAATAACAAAGAGAAGGGTATAGGTAGATCGCTTTGATATTTGGCAGGTTTGGAGAAGGGGGGACAGGAGGGGTGTATTCCGTTTGATGATTGTAGTTTTGACAGGGAATAATTTGTAGCTTGCAAATTCTATTTTTAGTAAGCCACTTTTCTCCATTAATCATCTGTGCTAATTCTCCTAAAGTCATTCCATGAACTATAGGAATTGGTAGTGCACCTACACCCGAATAAAATTTTTCTTGTAAAATAGGCCCATCTACATAATGTCCATTTGGATTCGGTCTATCTAGTATAATAACCTCTTTATTGTACTCAGCACAAACATCCATTAGCTTAAGCATCGCAATGTAATAGGTATAGAAACGAACTCCTACATCTTGTATGTCGACTAAGAGGATATCAAACTGGGCTACGGATGAAGCACTTGGCTTTTTGTGTTTTCCATCGTATAAAGAAAGTAGCGGAACTCCTGTTTTTTCATCAACTCTGTTTTTTACTTGTTCTCCTGCGTCTGCCGTACCTCTAAATCCGTGCTCGGGAGAAAATGCAGCTACAACATTTATCTTTTGTTCTATTAGATAATCTAGAAGGTGTTTTTTATGAATCAAACTGGTATGATTACCTAGTAGAGCTACTTTTTTATCTTTTAATAGATGAATGTATTTTTCAGGTTGTTCTGCCCCCACCACTACTTTATTTATAGAGCAGTAAAGCAGCACGGAGTTGAATAGAAAAAATAGGGTTACATAAAATCTGATTTGTTTTTTCATGGTTGAATAAATGACTTGCATTTTTTATGTGTGTTTTATAATAAAAAAGAGCGAAAAGATGGGTTAAAATCTAATCGCTCTAAATTTATAAAAATCAACTAATATAGTAGTAGTTAAATATCGTTTTCTTTAATTAAGTATTCGGCTATTTGAACAGCATTTAAAGCAGCTCCTTTTTTTATTTGATCGCCCACAGTCCAGAACGTCAATCCTTTATCGTTGGTTAAATCTTTACGAATTCTGCCTACATAAACAGGATCTTTACCCGATACAAAAAGAGGCATAGGGTATTTCTTTTCAGTAGGATTATCCTGTAATTCTAATCCCTCACCATTCTTAAAAGCCTCACGTGCTTCTTCTATAGTTATTGGTTCTTCTGTTTCCACCCAAATGGCTTCTGAGTGAGCTCTTAAGGTGGGAACACGAATACAAGTAGCACTTACTTTAATATCTGAATGCATAATTTTACGAGTTTCATTATACATTTTCATTTCTTCTTTTGTATAGCCATTCTCGGTAAATACATCTACTTGCGGAATAAGGTTAAATGCTAATTGGTAAGCAAATTTATCAACAGTTACAGGTTCATCTGCTAAAAACTCACGTGATTGAGTGTATAACTCATCCATAGCCGTTGCTCCTGCACCACTTGCAGCTTGATAAGTTGATACATGAACCGCTTTTATAGGAGATATATCATTAATCACTTTAAGAGCAACTACCATTTGAGTGGTTGTACAGTTTGGGTTAGCAATTACATTTCTTGGCCTGTTCTTAGCATCAGCAGCATTTACTTCGGGAACTACCAAAGGAACATCATTATCTAAGCGAAAAGCACTAGAGTTATCGATCATTACTGCACCATGCTTGGTTATTGTTTTTTCAAACTCTTCTGATATACTACCTCCTGCTGAAGTGAAAGCTATTGCAATATCTTTAAAATCATCATTGTGTTTTAATTCTTTTACTTCAAGCTCTTTTCCTTTGAATTTATATTTATTTCCAGCACTGCGTTTAGAGCCAAATAATACTAACTCTGTTACTGGAAAATTTCTTTCCTCTAATACGCGTAGAAACTCTTGTCCCACAGCTCCACTTGCGCCAACAATTGCTACCTTCATCTTTTCTTTTGATTTTAAGTGAATAAATGCAAATAAATAAAAGGGTCTTTTGAAAAATCGCCTTTATTTGACAAAAATATAACAATTTGAGATATCTTTGTGTAGAAAAACTTTATTTTTCTTATAAAACCAGAAGTAATTCAAAGAATAAGATACAAAAATCACTCTTTGTAGTAAACACTTTAAATCGAATAGTATGCTTAATCTGTTTCTTGCATTAAACATTGATTTGCCGATTACAAACACAACTTGGATTTTCTTCCTTGTTTTAATCATTATTCTTTTTGCTCCTATCTTACTCGATCGTTTACGTATTCCTCATATTATAGGAATGATTCTAGCTGGAATCGTAATAGGCGAGTATGGCTTTAATATTTTAGAAAGAGACAGTAGTTTTGAATTGTTTGGTAAAGTTGGACTCTATTATATTATGTTTCTGGGGGGACTGGAAATGGATATGGAGGACTTCAAAACGAATCGTTCTCGAACCGTAGTTTTTGGATTACTAACCTTTGCAACTCCAATGGTATTGGGTATTTGGAGTAGTTATACCTTATTGGATTATAGTATGGTTACCTCTATACTTTTAGCTAGTATGTACGCTTCTCACACACTAATAGCCTATCCTATTGTGAGTCGTTATGGTTTATCTCGATTACGAAGTGTAAGTATTTCAGTAGGAGGTACGGCTATCACAGTGGCCCTTGCCCTATTAATATTAGCTATTATAGCTGGTATGTATCGTGGCGAAATCGATCAGTGGTTTTGGATACTTATGGCTGTAAAAGTGTTACTTGTTTTTTTTATCATCATTTATATCTTTCCTCGAATTGCTCGATGGTTTTTTAGGAAGTACGATGATAATATAATGCAGTTTGTTTTTGTATTAGCTCTTGTCTTTTTAGGTGGAGGTCTTTTAGAATCTGCTGGTTTAGAGGGAATATTAGGGGCTTTTATGGTGGGGTTAGTCTTAAATCGTTTAATCCCAAATCTTTCACCCTTAATGAATCGCTTAGAATTTGTTGGAAATGCCTTATTTATACCTTATTTCTTAATAGGAGTTGGTATGATTATTGATTTAAGAACCTTGTTTCAAGGCGGAGAAGCTTTTAAAGTAGCGGTAGTCATGACTATTGTAGCTACATTCTCAAAATGGTTTTCAGCTTTCTTAACACAGAAAATTTATGGAATGCAACCCGAAGAACGAACTATGATGTTTGGCTTGAGTAATGCTCAAGCTGCTGCAACGTTAGCTGCTGTTTTAGTAGGAAATAGTATTGAGGTGTCTCCGGGTGTGTTGTTATTGAGTGATGACGTATTAAATGGTACTGTTGTAATGATATTATTTACTTGTATTATTAGTTCCATTATGACAGAACGTGCTGCTAGAAAATTTGTTGTGAAAGAAGATTTTTCAGATATTGAGACGAAACCACAAGAACAAGAAAAAATTTTAATTCCTATAGCCAATCCAGAAACCATAGAGTATTTAATGAATATGGCTTTGGTAATGAAAGATGAGAAAGCTAAGGATAATTTAATTGCTTTGAATGTTATTAATGATGATGTTGAGTCTGAGTCACAAAAAGCACATGGTAAAAGACAATTAGAGCGAGCTGCAGCAATTGGTGCGGCTGTAGATGTGAAAGTGGAAACGGTAGCACGGTTTGACTTGAATGTAACAGCAGGTATATTGCACACACTACAAGAATATAATGCATCAGAGGTTGTCATTGGGTTGCATAGAAAAACGAATTTAATGGATTCGTTTTTGGGAACTATGACTGAAAATTTATTAAAAGCTACACGTCGTCAATTGATGATAGTTAAGTGTTTAATGCCTGTAAATACATTGAGACGTATTGTTGTTGCTGTTCCTAGTAAGGCTGAATTTGAGCCTGGATTTACAAAATGGATTGAACGACTATGTAGAATGGGGAGGAATTTAGGATGTATGATACATTTTTATACCCATTCAAATACTAAACCTTATGTTGAGTCTTATATTAACAAAAACTATTCTGGTATTCGAGTAGAATATTTTGACTTTCCCGAATGGGATGATTTGTTGTTGTTAACTAGTGTAGTGAACTATGATCATTTATTTGTTGTTGTAAGTGCACGAAGAGGTTATATATCTTATAAGTCCTCCTTTGATCGTTTACCTATGCAGTTAATGAGGTATTACTACGATAATAGTTTTATGGTGATTTTTCCAGATCAACAGGGAGATGTATTGGACCAGATGTCCTTTTCTGAACCTAGACGACATGCTGAAGTTCAACAATATAGTGGTATTCTTGCTTGTTTAAATCGTGTTTTTGGAAAGGGAAAGAAGGTAGAGAAAAAGAAAGATTAATCAATGAAGATAAAATTAGAGGGTATAACAAAGAGTTTTGGTGACTTACAAGTATTAAAAGGAATAGACTTGTCGGTTGCTAAAGGTGAAATTGTAAGTATTGTAGGTCCTAGTGGAGCTGGAAAAACTACACTTTTACAAATAATAGGTACTTTAGATAGACCCGATAAAGGGGCTATTATCATAGATGGAATTAAAGTTCATACCTTAAAGGAGAAGGCGCTATCGGCTTTTCGAAATCAACATATAGGCTTTGTTTTTCAGTTTCATCAACTGCTACCTGAGTTTACTGCATTAGAAAATGTAATGATTCCGTCTCTAATTGGAGGAGCTAATCGTATAGATGCACAAAAGAATGCCGAGAAAATGCTCTCTTTTTTAGGTTTGTCCAAGCGTTATACACATAAACCGAATGAATTATCAGGAGGTGAAAAGCAACGTGTTGCAGTGGCACGTGCTTTAATTAATAATCCATCTGTAGTTTTAGCTGATGAACCTTCAGGGAGTTTAGATACTCAAAATAAAGAGGAATTGCATCAATTGTTTTTTGATTTAAGAGGTGAATTAAGTCAGACTTTTGTTATTGTTACTCACGATGAGAATTTAGCTAAGGAAACGGATCGTAGTATTCACATTATAGATGGTAAGATTTTATAGTCTAATTTTATTTTAGAATGCATCCAACTAAATTGTTGAACTAGCTTTTGCGAGGTTACTCATAACAGACATAGTGAGAAAGTCGTTCAAAATCTTGAGGTTTAAATTCATCGTATAACCTAAAAACTTTTAGATCTTTAATGTCACCTTTTCTTTTTCTATATTCAATAATTGCTTTAGCCTGATAGAAGTTTAGATAAGGGTGAGCTCGTAAGCGATTTAAACCGCATCGATTGATATTTATTCTCTGAATATCTTCTTCTTCTATAATAAACCATTCTTTTAGTGAATCTGCTTTCAAGTGAATCTCTTTTAATTGATTTATACTATAAAAACCACCTAGTCTATTCTTATAATTAATTATAAGATTAGCTATATAGCTACCAATACCAGGGATTCTTTTTAGGGTAGTAGTATCTGTTGTATTTAAGTTAATAGGAGTTACCTTACTGTATTTTAATTCTTTTCTTGGAACTATTTTGGAGGTGTCTATTAATGTGGAATCAATAAGAGATTTCTTACTAGTGTAATCTCTTTTAGGTAAGTCAATAACTAGAAAGGGGAGTAGTTTCTGATAGTTCTCTTCAGATAATCCATATACTTTTTGAAAGCTTTCTTTGGTTCTAAACACTCCACCTTTTGCTCTATATTTTAGAATGTTATGGGTCATCCATTGTGGCATACCCAGTGAAATAAATGTAAGTGAATCGGCTTTGTTTGGATCAAAAAATGATAAGTTTTCAGTT
>JAAYSY010000312.1 GCA_012518235.1 Bacteroidales bacterium | reverse complement strand
CTGGATCAAAACCCTCTGATAAAAATTTAAAACCTTTTTCATCTTCAAATATAATTTCTCCTTCTATTTCATGGCCTCTATTGGTGTCATAATATCTTATATGGCCTTGATGCATATGTACATCCATTGCTATGCTTATAAAGTCATAATCCTCGGTCATTTTAATTACATAAACCGCTCTTCTATCCATAGTATCCTCCTATCTTTGGGTAACAAAACCTTCATATATAGGTTCATATTTATAGTGCAGTGCAGCCTCAATAAGTTCTAATGCAAAAATCCCTACATCGGCATCAAGCAATATATCTATTCTATGGCAATTCTCCTTTATCCAATCACCAATATTAGACTCTGTAATTGTTCCAGCGATATTTGATTTATCCGACAAAATGGATGCTGCCAGCGTACTTCTAGCAGATTTAGGATTGTAATGTTGGCTATAAAATCTAGCATTACTTTTAGGTCCAGCTTTTCCTATCTTTAAGAAAACATCATCATATAAAAACAGATAAACACCCATCTTCCCAGCTGGAAGAGGTTCTGGTTTATGAGGCTTACCCCTATCAATAATTTCCAAGCTAGAACCATTAATCGGTTTACCTAGTGTGGTCGATGTTTCTAAAATAATATTATTTAACTCTTTACTAAAAGCATTAAAATCCATACAATTCCTCCATAGTAGTACCTATTTAAAATCCTCTTCTGTAGATTTTCTAATTATCTTCTTCGTTTTACTAGGGGATAAAGGAGCATCCTCTTCTGAAAAATATTCTACACTAATAACTTTTACAATAGCCTGATGATTATCTTTTCCTGCTGGAACTAAAACAAAATCTCCAGCTTCAATACTATCATCATCTGTTATGTAAAAATAAGTTTTATAAGAATCTTCAAAGGCGACACTAAGATATATGTATTCCCCTTCACACCTTCTAGTTTTGTTGTAAGTTGAAGGATCAAGAATTTCTCCCAAACCATAAAATAGAATAAATTCTAAAACATATTCAGCAAAGTCTGCCCAATCATTTGGAAGTCCTTTTTTATCATAGGTACCTGTGATGGTTTTTTGTTCTTTTTTCTCAAAATCTATAATGATTTTATATTTTCTTGTTTCGTTTAGATTTTCAATGACATTTGGTGGATTTCCCTCAATATTTTCAAATAAACTTTCTGCATCTAAATCATCAAGAAGTGCCTCCACGCCTCCCTGAACTTTAAGCTTTCGTGAAATAATACAGCCTGAACCGATATTTTGTATATGCTCAATACTTTCAGTTTTTCTGTCAATTACTAATTGTTCTGAATAATCCCAAGTCACATACTCCTTTTCTCCTATTGATTCTTGTGGTCTTATCTTTGTTACTCTATGATAGTCAATAAATATTTTATTCACCTTATCAGTATTGTAATTATTATCGAACAAGTAAAGATTTTCTATATTAATTTCACTTCGGATAAGATTTGATAGGTTCACTCCATCAATTTCTAAATCTGCACAAAGAGAACCACTAAAAAAATATACTTCTCCATCTGTATTTATTATTTCTAGATTCCAATAGCCAATATCTGTTGCAAATATTTCAGTGTATTCTTGGCTAAAATATGCACCTACTAAGTTTAATATTTTTTGAGATATTTGCTTTTCTATATTAAACTCTATACTCCTTCCTTTAGTAAAGTCTTTACTACCATCCCCAAAATCAAATGCTTTTAATGAAACTTGTCCCTCATCGTTAATTTCAAGGTGTTGTTCTACCTCATCAGTAAAATCTGGATATGGCCCATATGAAATATTATTTGATATTATACGGATAGATTGAGGCTTGCCTACAAATCTTAATGTGTTTTCTTCCGATAATAAAGCTAATCGATCCAATGCTAAAATAAACCATGCTCTGTTACAATCCTCTAAGATTTCCTCACCATCATATGCCCAATGATTGAAATATCTCCATCGTGAATAGATAGCAGATCCTAGTAACTCAATGTCGCTTATACCATTTATAACTTTTTTCAACTCTCTACTATCGTAAGAAGCACTTCCATACTGTTGTGAGAAAGCTTCTCCAGAATCCATCACAAATCCAAGTTCATCACATTCATCCGCAAAATAATGGTCTACTAGCTCAATATAGTTGATTTCCTCGTCACGGAATTTTTTACCCCATTTTACTGCAAAGTCATTAATGGATTTTCTTTCAGGCAAACCCTCACCCCCCTTAACCCAGAAGTTCTCTTATCTCATCAGCTAGAATCTCTTTTCTTTTTTCATAAAGCTCATTAAAATCCTCTATTTCAAGTGAAACTCCTTCTGGAATTAATGCCTGCTTTTTAAATTCTTCTTTTTGATTATCATTCATATCATTATAATAATCTACAAGTCTCATAGAGCTTTTACTAGCATTACTCCTGCCTTCAAGCAGGTGTAAGTTAGCAAGTCTATTACGATTTCCTCTCCAATTTCTCCAGTCCTCCATTGAAACTTGAAGCGGTTTATTCCCATCAAACCTATCAAATGGGTGAAGATGATCTTGTTCATATTTAAAATGATTATTCCTCCAGTCTAAACTCAAGAAATAAAGAGCTTCACCAGCAACTCTGCTGCCCTTTTCTTCATTTAGAATATCTTCAATTTTCCCATCTGTAACTCTTAAATCATTCATTTGATTAAGCATGTCTACAGTAATTTCATAATCATTTTCATTTATCCTACTTTTCATCTGTTGTAGCCTACTTGTTGTCCCTGATTGGAAATATGTGAACAATACTGCACGTATTAAATAAGCACGTATTCCTTCAATATTTTTTCTAAAATCAGGATTATAATAAATAAAATATATTATTGGAAGCAGAACGTTCCAGCTGCTTGAAAATCTACCTACTCCTATTTTTAATTCCTTCAAGACACTTTCAAGATTTTTTAATGCCCTTTTGAAGTCATTCCAATTATTTTTTAGTTCATCTGCAATCTTTTTATTTATATTAGATTTTATAACATCTCCATATAGCATTAGGGCAGACCTAATTATAAAATCAGTGCCAAAACCTTCATAAGAATCAACTAATAACTTTCCGAATTCTGTTTTAGCACTTGGCCAGTAAGCTTCTAAAATAGACATAGTTATATCCGATTTTCTTAAAGCTTTGCCTCCACTATTAAATCTTATAAACATTTCCAAAGCATCATCCTGCTTCATATCTTGGATTTCTGTATATCTAATTAATTTTTCTACAAATATTTTACTATGAAGCTTGTTTAATATTGCTCTCGCATATTCTTTACTGTCTGCTGGAACATTGACTATTGCATCTTCAATAGCTTGGGCTCTTGTTTTATCACTTTGAAACTTTTCTTCCAAAATTGCACGAATTTCAAACTGGGTTGGGCTTTGCTTACCCACTTTGTCACTAAATTTAATATCAAATTTTTTACTATTATATTCTTCTTCATCCACAGTAATTTTATTTTTATTAAGTTCAATTAGAAGCTTTGTTACTATTCCACCACCATTATTTCTTCTTGCATATTTCTGCCTTATAAATGCCTCTCCAAAGAGTGAAAGAAATAATGAGGTTAATCTTTGCTGCCCATCAAGCACAGCTGTATCAGTCATACTCACATCAATATTTGTTAATTCATAGTTAATGCTATCTGCCTGTTTTCGATTGTTAAATGTAACGTCATATAAAAAATTACAAAAATATGTATCCCAAGTTACATTTTCATCATCTACATGCCAAAATAAAAATGTTGCAATAGGATAGTCCAGAAGAATAGAATCCCATAATTTTTCTACCTGTTCCATGCTCCAAACATATTGTCTTTGGAAAGCAGGCATCACATATTTACCATTTCTTATGTTTTCTAAAGCCTCATAAATACTTATGCTGTTATCATTTAACCTACTCATACTTATCCTCCTTACTGTAAAAGCTTAATTTATACTTTTCTAAAGTATCTTTTACTTCACTCCAAATCCATACATTTTCCCCATCATCCTCAAAAACTTTACCATGGCTTTTCGCTCCATCAATTTTCATCTGTGAATAATTATTTTTAAAAGTAGGTACATATAGCTCTTGATGGTTTCTGTCACTACACAATTGTTCCATCATATTTATAGTAGCAGTTCCCGCTATATCAACTGCTGTAAAATAAGCTTTTATAATTTTATGATTGTATTGTTCTGGCTTAAGAGCCCAAGTCGGAATACGTCCAATTGCTTTCCCATAATAATCATCTGACCCTGATGCAGATTTTAAAGTTGTTTTAGGATTATATTCATGGGATGCTCTTTCAAATGTTTTTGCTATATACCATCTCATGCACATCTCTATTGCCTGTTCTTCAGTATCTTTAGAGATATTAGTTGCTAGTAAGAACTTCTCATAGACATCCTCATCTATTGAAAAACTAATTTTCTTATCCATATTTCACACTCCTTTAAAAAGTCTTAAAAAAAGAATAACACTAAATTAGTCATTAGTCAATACTAATACACTAATTTAGTGTTTTTAAAATTGCTATCGTAAAATTTGGTCTATTGTCCTACATCTATCTCTGCTCCAGATTTAAACTCTACCCTAATCTTATCGTCAAATATAACTAGTCTATCTATCAGCATCCTTACCAACTTTTCATCAAATTCTTCAATCATTGTAGTTTGGTTATTAAGGAAGGCTTCCATCTCTTCTAGCCTCTGTTTGGATCCTTTTCTTTCCGCCTGTTCAACCAGGGCACTATGTCTATCTTCTCTTAGCTTATAAATCTCTTCTGCAATTTCATTATAGTTTTCTTTCCTATTGGCTTTTTGGAGTAGCTCTTCTTGTAATTCTCCCATTCTTTTATCTATTGCTTCAACCGTTTTATTGCTTGTTTCAATTAAAACAGTTTCTATATTTTTCTTTAGCTGTGGTAGGAAATCTTCTCTACCAGCTAATAGTTTATTTACAGCCTCGACAGTTGTAGAGAATAAGGTTTCCTCATTTATTGTTCGAGCATGGCAAACTAGTCCTGTTCTTTCCAATCTACTAACACATCTCCAAACTGTAGATTTTTTCCCTCTGTTGTTCCAATGTACTCTTCTAAAGATTTCACCACAATGGTCACAAAATACTATCTGAGCAAATACATGATTGGAACTAAAATTTCTCTTTTTCCCACTGGTGCCGACATGTCCTCTACTCCTTCGTGCTAACTCTTCTTGGACTTGCATAAAGATATCTCGTGGAATTATAGCCTCGTGATTGTTCTCTATATAGTATTGAGGGACAATTCCGTTATTATCAACACGCTTTTTTGTTAAAAAGTCAACCGTATAGGTCTTTTGCAAAAGAGCATCTCCCATATATTTTTCATTACTTAGCATTCCTCTAATTGTTGAGGTATACCATTTCTTTTTTCCTGTCACAGTAAGAATACCATCCGCTTCCAAACCCTTCTTAATTCTATCCATAG
>JAAYSY010000311.1 GCA_012518235.1 Bacteroidales bacterium | reverse complement strand
CATTAGACCATCTTATGATAGTCAGAATAAAACCAAAGAAAATTAATAGTAACTGTGCAACTCTATATGACTTTTTTATTTTATATTTTATTTTCAATAGTATACCCCCAAAAAATAAAATATATAACCTGAATTATTCACGGTGATGTAAAGCAGAGCTTTAACTCACCAGATTTACACTTGATAGTTCAAAAAATGAAAAACAATAGCCCTACCTTTTAAAAAAGGGCAGACTTCCCCTACGGAAGCGAATTATCTACATTTTGAACTTGTCAAGGTGCGTTTGAGTTACTATTCCAGCTTAGGCTGGAGATTAAGGCTACGGATGTTTTCCAATGTTTCATAAAACTCCGTTTTGTAGGGACAACTGCTACAAAGCTTGAAAATAATGTAGCGGGCACTACGTACTATCCTGGATGCGATTTTTAACAGTTTCAGCCTTATGGTATCTATCTGAAGTTTGCGCATTTTTTCAGGAAGTACAAGTCGTTTAAACCAGTTAAACAAGTTATAGGCAAGCATGGATATTTGCAATCGGTTTGAATTAACCAATTTGCTATGACTGCTCATAGAATCAAAGTCAAAACCGTTCTTTGATTCCTTGATGAAGTTTTCCATGCGTCCGCGATTACAGTAAAACTGTATCAGACTTTTTGGCTTTAAATCCATGTTTGTTACGATGAACGTGTACATATAAAGCATTTGGTTTGTTGGTTTTTCTGCCTTAACTACAACCCGGCGTGGATACTTCCAGCTGCCAGCCTGATAATAGAATTCCCCGTAACACACAGCGTAGTCAACCTTGTTAGTGGCAGTCAAGCGGTCAAGTTCATCTGCCAGGTGCGCTGCCTCCTTGTATAGGGTTTTGTTGGCCTTTAGCCTTATTGCATAGGAACAGCCATTGTGCTCCAATAAATCGAAGAGTTCCGGAACGGCAAAGCCGCTGTCACCACGCAGATACACGTTTGTATCCGGATATTGATCCATATACTCTGATAGCAAGGGCTTCATAAATTCAACTGCGCCGTTTGAGGTGTAAACCGTGCCATCACGAAGTTGGGCTTTTAAAAGATCACCAGTTAATCCATCATAGCAGAGTAATGGGTGATATCCATGGCTGGAATAATGATAATTAAAGCCTTCACCTTCCTGGTTTCCATAGGTGCCAAAGAGGGTGGAGTCAATATCCAATAGAATATTTTCAGGGGCATCCATGGAGTAAATTCTTTGTCTCATGGTATTGTGTATTTGCTCAAACTGCTCCAGTGTATCTAAATCCATACGGTTGAAGAACCGTGACATTGTCGGCTGTGATGCAAGGGTCTTTTTCTCAAGTATGGTGCTAAATACAGGATCATTGGTCAGCTCATCAGCGTCATCATCCTGAAAATATCCTGCGATGGTTTGGTATATTTCCTGAAGTAGGTTTTCTGTATCCTTATGAAAACGGAAAGTGGCGGAATCATTGGTTTTGAATGTATTCCTTATAACTTTATCAAAACCAATTTTATGGATGAATTCCTTAATCAAAAACATACCTGTATCGGAAGATAAATCGCCACCATCAAAATTTATTTTAATATTGTTATTGCATTCCAAGTGAGTTTCCACTAAACTAGACATTGAGGGTTCTCCTTTGTTTGGTATTTGTGTGATAACTATATTTTAACAAAGTTGAACCCTTTTTTCTATGGATTTAGCTTCACTTTTTAAGTGAAATATAATACCAAGGATAAATACTGTAACTATGCAGTGTTGAAGCATTACTTGTCAAAGGCTATGAATAATTCAGGTATAATTCTATGTAGTTCAGCAAATTTCTATTTATCTATTTAATTATATCCTAGAGGTGATTGTAAAACCATCAGAAAATAGCCGTGTTTCCTCGACTTCCACTACTGCACACCCATTTTTGACTTT
>JAAYSY010000310.1 GCA_012518235.1 Bacteroidales bacterium | reverse complement strand
ATTTTACTATTAAATTACTGGGATTTTACTATTTTTACTACGTATAAAATTAAAGGAACTACTATGAAAGTAAAACTAACCGTTGATTCTTCTACTTGCATTAAGTGTGGAAAATGTGTGGAGCTATGTCCTTCTAGAATACTAGAACAGAAAAGTAAAGGTGGAGAAATATCTTTAGTCAATATAGAAACTTGTATTAAGTGTGGACATTGTGCTGCAATATGCCCCACAGAGTCAATAAGTCATAACTATTTTCCTCTAACGAAGTTACCTAGTTACAATTACGAAGATTATCCAACAGAAGAACAATTCATGCTGTTATGTAAAGCACGCCGGTCTAATCGTGCTTTCTCTAAAAAACCAGTGCCTAAAGAATTAATCAATAAAATTTTAGAAGCTTCGCACAGTGCTCCAACTGCGAGTAATAGCAGAAAAATATCGTATACCGTAATTACATCACCAGAGAAGTTGAAAATAATAACTGAGTTCACTTTAGAGGTGTTTGAGTCTGCTAGAAAAAAACTCACTCTCCCTTTAGTTAAAACATTGACAAGAAAATTTCTCCCTGGAACTTTTCGCTATGTGCCTGTTTTTGATCGATTATATAAATCTTATCATAATGAGGGGATTGATTTAATATTAAAAAAAGCCACTGCAGTTATATTGTATCATACTCCTTCATCTTATCGTTTTGGAGTTGCAGATACTAATTTATCTTATCAAAATGGCTCTTTAATGGCCGAATGCTTAGGTGTGAATCAGTTTTATTTGGGATTTGTATGTACTGCAGCGAACTTAAATAAAGGTGTATTAGAAAAAAAATTAGGTATCGATGGAAAAATTCAAGCAGGTATGGGGGTTGGTATGCCTAAATATAGATTCTCTAAATATATTGAGAGAGAAGAGGCTAAAGTAAATTATCTGTAGTAGGTATCTGTTTCTTTGTCTATTTTTAATCTACTTAAGGTCAAGGTATTCTTTTTTTCGTTTTATAAATCTGTAAATACAATGTAAAATGTTTAACTCTATTGGTGGATTAAAGAAGTTAGGATTCTTTTTTCTCCTTTTGTTTTGTTGCAGCTCTTTACTATTAGCTAAACAACTGACAATAAAAGAAGCACGATGCGATTTTAAGTATAATAAAAATTATAAGGGTGAGGTAATTCCTCAGTTTAGCTGGAAGTTAACGTCATCTAATAGAGATGTGTTTCAAACAGCTTATAAACTTGTTGTAGCAGAAAGCAAGAAGGATTTATCTTCATCTAACAAGTCCGTATGGACCTCTACTAAGCAGAGAAGTAGTCAATCCGTTCACATACCCTATCAAGGACCTCAATTAAAAAGTAAACAAACTTATTATTGGCAAGTAGAGGTGTGGGATAATAAGGGAAACTCGAGTAAGAGCGAGGTGATGGAATGGACTACTGGTTTACGATCGGATGAGTGGAGTGGAGAGTGGATTGAGGCGAAAAATAACGGTGTGGAAGAGCAAGTAGTGTTTTTTAGGAAAGATTTTTTAATTGACAAACCCATTAAGCAAGCTACATTATATATTACATCAAAAGGAATATATGAGGCTGAACTGAATAATAAGATAATTGGAGATCAGTTAATGACACCAGGGTGGACCACTTATCCTAAGCGTCATCAATATCAACAATTTGAAGTTGGGAATTTACTTAAAAAAGGTCCCAACTCGTTAATTGTAGGAGTGGCTGAAGGTTGGTATAAAGGACCTCTTTTGGCTGCACATCATTTGTATGGAGATAAAGTGGCTTTATTATCTCAGTTAGAACTCACCTATTATGATGGAACTACGGAAAGAATAGATACAGATCAATCTTGGTTCTCTACAAATCATGGTCCTGTGGTTCGGTCTGGACTATATAGTGGGGAAATTTACGACGCACGTAAAATAAAAAACTTAAATACTTCCTTTGATAAATCGATATGGGAATCT
>JAAYSY010000309.1 GCA_012518235.1 Bacteroidales bacterium | reverse complement strand
ATTTGTTATAACAAATTAATTAAATATTCACTAGTGTTTTTATTGCTTTTTTAACTAAACATGATGTGGATTATATTATGTATTTTATAATTATTAAATATAGTAAGAATTATGTTTTCAGGAATAGTTGAAGAAACCGCAAAACTGGTTTCACTAGAGAAAGAGCGGGATAATGTACACTTAACGTTTACTTGTTCCTTTGTGGATGAATTGCAGATAGATCAAAGTATATCTCATAATGGAGTTTGTTTAACTGTTGTAGACTTAACCGAAAAAACGTATACTGTTACTGCTATGCGTGAAACCTTGGATTGTTCTAATTTGGGTTTATTAAAACAAGGAGATATTGTAAATGTAGAGCGTAGTATGAAGATGAATGGTCGTTTAGATGGTCATATTGTTCAGGGACATGTTGATCAAACTGCTACATGTACTGAAGTACGCGATGCTGAAGGAAGCTGGTATTTTGTCTTTAAATATCGATTTGATAAAGAAATGGCAGAGAAAGGCTATTTTACAGTTGATAAAGGATCTGTTACTATAAATGGAGTTAGTTTAACTGTGGTGAATCCTACTAAAGATAGTTTTGAAGTGGCTATTATTCCTTACACATATGAATATACTAATTTTCATACAATTGAACCAGGTAGTGTTGTAAATATTGAGTTTGATATTATAGGAAAGTATATTAGCCGTTTAATGGATTTGCGAGAGGAGTCTGAATAATATATTGTAGTTTAGCAATATCTGAAAGAGATGGTAAGTAAGACTAATTCTTTTTTAACCTTAGCTGAGTTAAGACAAAGTGATAGAAAATTTGATGCTACTCGTCCAATAGCTGAGGAAGCATTGCAACGTATTGTTTCTGCGGGTCGGTTAGCTCCTTCTGCTTGTAATGGACAACCCTGGCATTTTGTTGTAGTTACAGAAAAACAGTTATGTCGTGAGGTAGGAAAGGGGCTTAATTATTTAGGTATGAATAAGTTTTGTTTGAATGCAGTAGCTTATATTGTAATTGTGAAAGAATCAGCTAATTTAACTTCAACTATTGGGGCTAAATGGAAAAATAAAGATTTCTCTTCTATCGATATAGGTATAGCCGCTAGTTATTTGACTCTTGCTGCTGCTAGCGAAAAAATAGGCTCCTGCATAATTGGATGGTTTAATGAAAATAAAATTAAGGAGTTACTGAAAATTCCATCCAATAAAAGAATTGAATTAGTTATTGCATTAGGTTATTCATTAGAGAACAACAGAAGCAAAAAACGAAAGGCTTATAATAGTGTTATTTCATTTAATAAATACGACTAATATTTGTAATTATATTTTGTTGTTTTTTATTTGAATAGGGTGTTATGAAACTATTTAGCTGTCGATAGTTTCTTAGTTTTGTTCACCTAATAGGTGTTTTTAATAGCCTGATAGTTGTTAGTTGATAGATTTCCCCCCTTTTATTAAGCGGTCTAAATTTTGATTATAAAGATAAATTACTATGTTTGTAGTATAGAAAAATAAAAAATAGTATAAACAAATAAAAAAAGCAAAGTATGAAAGGTTTGAGTTTTAAAAAAGAGTTGATAGATGCGCAAGACGAACTACTCCGCTTTGCCTATAGACTGACTTCAGATAGGGAAGAAGCAAACGATTTATTACAAGAGACCTCTTTAAAGGCATTAGATAATGAAGATAAATATACTCCAAATACTAATTTTAGGGGTTGGATATATACAATAATGAGAAATATCTTTATTAATAACTATAGAAAATTAGTGCGTGAGCAAACATTTGTTGATCGTACTGAAAATTTATACCATTTGAATCTACCACAGAATTCTGGATTAAGAAGTGCAGGTGGTGCTCATGATCTAAAAGAGATGTATCGTATAGTAAATGAATTACCTGAAGAATATAGAGATCCATTTACAATGCATGTTTCAGGTTTCAAATATCGTGAAATAGCTGAGAAGTTGGATTTGCCATTAGGTACTGTGAAAAGTAGAATATTTTTTACACGTCAAAAGCTAAGAAAAGACTTGAAAGATTTTTTATAAATAATAAAACTGTATAAATCAATAGAAATAGTGTCTCTAAGTTGAGAAGCTATAAAATAAAT
>JAAYSY010000308.1 GCA_012518235.1 Bacteroidales bacterium | reverse complement strand
TGCCTTGAGAGGATAATAATGATGTCATAGGTTGATATTACCCCCTTGGTGGAATGGCATATTCATAAAAAATAATCATATATAAACAAACCCTGATTAATAATATTGCTTTTATCTCTAATATATTTTTATTTCTAACTTTTTTATTAACGTGGCCTACTATATATCTTACAATTATTTTAAAATTGTAAACAACAAAACCCTCAAAACATTACTTGGTCTTAAAGGTTTTATTAATCACAATTTAAAGCTACTATTACCGTACTAAAGATAAGTAATAATATCTATATAATTTTTAGCATTACTTACTGTCTTCATCTAAGTATTTAAAACAAATTTTTTCCTCTGAATTTGTAACATTATTATATGTGTTTATAGCTCTAATAATTTTAAATAGTTTCATCATTTTAAACTACGATTTTGCTTTGAAGATTGGTTTATCTACAGAATCAAATCTTCTCCTTTTTATATTATGTGTTATCAATATCGTCATTTATTTTTCTAAACTCTAACTCTTCGAATTCATCTAATGCTTTTTTTGACAAATCTAAATAATCACCTATAATTTTAATCATATCATCTAATTCATCTTTTACTTCTTGACATAGATCTTGGAATTCTTCATGAACACTATCCATTGCCCTTTGAACATAACTCTCTAAATATTCATCATATGCTTCTGCACTATATTCACTTTCAATTATCTGATTCCCCCTTTCTGAAGAGTCAAAACTAGCTAATTCATATATTTCTTCATTATAAGATACATCTTCAAATTGATTCTCAAAAGAACTCAGACTTTCGTAGTACTCATTTAGTTCGTCTAGTATGTTATCATCATCAGTTAATTGTTCTGCTACATCATAAATCGTACCAAAGAGTCTTGTGCATTTATCTAACTCCTCAATAATATTATCAATTGTTATTTGGCTTAATCTTTCATCTGTGTCATTATAGACATATCCTTTTCCATCTAAATCTTCATAATGAAAATAAACCTGATAAAATAATTCTTCTTTAAGAGCGAATAAATTCGATAGATGCATTTTAATTTCCAGCAACAATGGAAGGTAATCATATTCAAAATATGGTGTTGATGATTTCTCTAGTTCTTTCGTTATTTCTTCTTTCAAGAACGTGATATAATCTGGATCTCTACTAATAATTCCACATTCACTGTTATTCTTACTTTCCTCGGAATAATTTGCTGAACCTACATATACCACATTATTTGTCATTATTATTTTACCATGGTTTTCAAAGTTAAATAAAACATTAACTTTCTCTCCAATGCTATCTGGTTTCAATTTAGTTAAATAAACATCTATTTTCTTTCTTGCAATGTTTCTATAAGTATCCCCATAATATATATTCCAGCGTGAAGGAATATTTGTAAATATGCTTATTTTGGTTTCAGAAGGGGTATTAGCCAATTCTTGAATAAGAAGTGACTGTTTTTCTGAAATATTGTAAGTAACAATTATAATTTCTTCAGCATTTTTAAAATCATCCAAAACCTCCTGATATCCTAGCTCATTTTTAGAATAAATGAACTTAGCATCTGACAACATATATTCCTTTTTCAACTACATCCCTCCATTTACCATCTTTCCCCACTATCGTTTTAATGTGAACTAATCACACCAACTCATCCATCAACCCCAATAGTGATCCTCTATGTTGCACCATCTCAATACTATTAACATTCAGAATTAGTGCTCTATGAAGACTTTCAGATCTATCGATTAATGAGTTCATTATCCGAATACATTCTTTCTGTTCTTTTTTAAGTGATCTCATTTTACTCTTAATTTTGCTAGGTGTTGATTCATCTAGCATAAAAAACAACTTCCCGAGTAGGCCTACCCAAATGTCAGAAACCTGAATTAATCATTCAACTTTGGAATCAATGAACTTATAATTGTTCAGTTTCTCACCATTCATAGTGAAAGGCATAACCTCCAATGATGATTCAGCCTCTGCTTCTTCATCAAAATAATGCATGGAATCTTTATATAATGCGCACCGCCCTGCTCTTAAACCCGAATATTCCTCAACTAATAAACCGGGTGTGTTATCTTCAATGAAAAGCAGTTCACCCTTGCGTCCATTAGTTTTCAGCAACTGCCTGAAGTTCTCTAAATAGAAATCATCTTCACTGTAAGACTGGATAAAGTCACTAAGTTCGTAGCAAAAATCCTTGATATCAGCTTTGGCTAAGCTTGGATAATCATACCTATAAAATATAGCTAAAATTTCATCTATATGATCTAGGACAAATCTATGCCAGCTTGCTTTTAAAGATTGTGCCCACTCTAGTCCAAAGTTGAACTGTGGCTGGGTTACAAATAGGGAGTCTACCATATCTACGATGGAATAATACATGTTATTTAAAGTAGCATAATGGATATATAACCCGCTGTTTTCAAGCCATATGAGAAATTTATGAATTGGCTTCTTACCTATTGCTGTCCAAAAATCTGATCTTCTACCAGCCAAAGTCTTAAATTTAATTTCTGGTGCTATGATTTTTAACTCATCATATAATAAATCCAAATCACACGAAGGTGTATCTCCCTTGAATAAAACACCACCAAGGATAAAGTCATTAGCAATGCCTTCATCAGCATTAACCCCATTATTAGTTAATCTAAACTTTCGAATGTTCCCTGTTTCATCATAAAAGAAACTATACTTTTCATTCAATGATGGTATACCTGATAACATGCTTACAATATTTCTATATTCATCTACATCCACGCCACTTATCCCCCAATACACTTATTCACTTAGTTACAAAATTTCTATCTTAAATAAAATTCACAGAACAATCACTAAAATTCACACTACTGTTTTAACTTCATTATATAGTTTTAATAATATTTGCTGTAGCTTCCTAAACTATTTGTGAATACTCATGTACAACTTTATCGCTACAACTAACCGTCAAGCGAGAAGCTGTATTTAGCCTCATTAGAAGACATTTATTTTCTTGTTCTACAGCATAATTACATAATTCAATCATTTTATCAGGCATACTATAAAGTCCGCTTTGCATTACAAATGTAATTAGTTCAATAATTCCTACGTTTCCACATACTCAGATAGGAATTTCTTATTAATTATATTTCATTACTACTTTTATAGACCAGCGCAGTATTTCCAAATCCAATTCTTATGAAAAATCTATTGTTTACTCTGACAAAGGCGAGGACTTTAAATTTCACACTAAAACCGATTTGATCAAACCTTTAAAAGTAGTTTTAGCTGATTACACAAATTAATTTAGTATTAGTCTCTATACTTTCTATATATTACTTTCTAGTTTTCTATGTATTTTCATAATTATTTTTATGAGGTTTAAATACTGTCATTCTATAATTTCACCTATGATAGAAAATGTTAATGCTACATAATCTTATTTTCTATCCAAACTTTTCATCTAATAATTTTCTGCGAATTTTCTTCTATTGTTTTAAATAAATCCTCATCTCTTAATTTAGAAATCCCTTTAATTGTCTGATACAGCTGTTCATAAATATCATGTCCAAATTGTATTTCTTGAATAAATGGTGCGTCTGTTTCAACAACCAGTTTGTTTTTCGGAATCATTTTAATTAAATCTCTTCCACCTTTAGTATTAAGCATTTTTTTATTTACTGAAAAATAACATCCTAATTCTATTGCTTTCATAATTTGATTTTTACTACCCGTAAACCAATGTAAAACACAATGATTATTACTTGTCGTTTTAAATTCTTCTAAAATTCTTAATACATATTCTGCTGATTTGACACTGTGTATTGATATTAATTTATTTCCTAATTCGCTACATATTTTTATAATTTCAGAAAACATTTTAATTTGTTTTTCTTTAGATGAATAATAATGATTATTAAAATCCAATCCAACTTCACCAATGTATTTTGCATTATAAATGTTACTGATTACTATTGAAAGTTCATCATACCTATCTTTTACCAGTTGTGGATGTAATCCTAATGCAACTTTGATATTGGGATTATCTTTACAATATTCAATTTCTTTCTTATATGCTTTAGGCGTTGTTGTTACAGCTATAATTCCTAATTCTTCTTTTAATGATTCTTCTATAATATCCTTCATTCGTGGCATTAAATCCAAATGGCAATGCGTATCATATAAAATCATACTTGTCTCTCACTTTCTAATGAAGAATTAATAAATTCATCTACTTCCAATAATCCTCTTGTATATACTTCCGCTAATTTTTCTAAATATCTAGCGTCATTGGATAATGGACCAGGTTTATGAATTAAAATTTTTGCTAAATTTGGTTGTCTTTTTATTCTATTAATAGCCAATTGAAATGATCTCAATTGAATTCCAGTAGCATTTGAATGAGAATGAACAATTGTATTAATACTTTCTTCAGTATATTCTGTACAATCGTTTCCTAATCCAAAGGCCTTTTTCATTGCCGCTCTTCTAATTAAACAAGGCACACAAAAACCACAATGTTGCGGCGAAAGTTTCTGCCACGTTGCTTTTATAGGGGAAGAACATGATACCGATTTACTTATTACACTAAAAAGGAATTCTTTATTTCTACATTCATTAGCCATTTCACCCTTAGTTTTATCCCAATAAGGGTTTTCTACTGTGATATTAAATCCAAGGTTATATAATACTTTATTCCACATTTCTAAATAAAATGGATGTGTTGTCCTTGTACTATGTGATCCAACTCTTAGATTATCTAAAGGAACATTAAGTGCAATCAATCCATTCTCGGGAATTTTTAATTCATTAACACCTTTTACTCCTGAAACAGCAAATACTCCAAAAGAAATAAATAAAAAAGAACGACTTCTTGTTGTATTTTCTACTCCTCCCTGTGGTATAAACTCTTTTTTAAAATTCATCCATAAATCTAAATATAGCGGCATAATATCATGATATACCTCTTTAAATTCCTTAATAATGTTAGTTTGTGCATTTTTTGTAAAACCATCACCTGCATGACTGATTAACACAACTTTTTTTCTATCTTCTAAGTAATTTATTGTACTTATCAAACTGTCCATTCCACCTGAAAATAATGAGACAACTTCAAATTCTTCTTGCTCTTCATTACAAGTTAATAAATCATCAAAATATCTTTCTCTCTGCTCAAATACTATACTCCACTTATCACCCGTTAGAAAATCTAGCATTCTAGCCAAATCTTCACTTGATGCATTCCATCTTTCAAGATTTATAACAGGCAATTGAATCTCAATTTCTCTAGTCCAAGAATCCTGTGAATGAATGCTCCTCGATATTCGCGTATCAGCAAGGTATACTAACGTTGCAAGAACCATTATATCTATCCCATCTTCAGTTGGGCAGATTTTATTATCTAACATTTTTTTTATAACTTTACCAATACCATAACAAAGCATTCCTTTTTCAGTTATCAATGGAACATTTACTATTTCCAAATCTTCATCAAAAAAACTAGTTAAATCTATCGAATCATATTTTCCAATTAACTTAAATCTATTCATTAACTACACCTCCCCCATAGATGCCAATATAGAATATGCTTTTTCATATATATTATCAACAATTGCTCTAGTTTGGGTACTATCGATATTTTTAATTTCAACATTGAGTTGTACTATAGCATCTGAAACAGCTCCAAAAATGAAATCATTTAATTGTTCCTGTATCATTTCAACCATATTTACATCATCTGGAAGATAAATAGTCTTATTTCCAATATCATTAAGCAGCCTTTCCTGAATTACATTTGACATATATATTTCTGTAAAAATTAAAAATTGGTTCTCCATCATATTTTCTATTAATATATCATTTAATTCTGGCATTGACTCTATTGTTTCAATATAGGAACTCCTTGCAATTCCCTCGTCTATTCTTCCTCCATCCGGACATACAAAATCCATAATTTCTAAAAACACATCATTTGCACTTTTACCAACCAAATCTCCAAGACCAAATTTTTCACTAGTCGCTCTAATTCCTTGTCCTGAAATACCTCCTAAAACAGAAACCAATCGTATAGTGCTATTCCTTGCAGCACCTAATCTTGTCACTGCATTCTTTGTACCACCTAAAGATTGTTTAACATATTGAGATGTAGCCCTATATAAATTGTCTTTATTTCTTCCACTAGAGTTTACATATCTTGTGAAATTTCCTCTTGGACTCTTAAACCTATCTGGATCTGCTGGTGTCGGTATACTATTATTTTCTTCATCATCATTTTCATTCAACCATGTTGGAACCATTGGTGTCCTTCCATTTTGTCCATTATTACTTGTTGACGTTCCCATAATTTAACCTCACTTTCTTACAGTCTTTAAGGTTGACTTTACTAAAGGACTTCCTTTTTCTGAAAGCAATTTATAATATTTTTCCAACCTTTCTTTATGTTCCTTATCTATAATACACTTATCCCAACCGCTACATATCCATATTCCTACTTCATCTATTTTAAACGATTCTATTAATCTAATTAAATTACTTTGCAACTCTTTATGTAGTTTAACTAGTTCAATAATACCATCGATTCCTTTTGGCTTATTAGTAACATTACCTTGTCCTACAATTTTCTGTGATAAAATATCAAACACGTATTTAGATTCTTCCGGCGTTAGTGTTTCAATTTCATCACTTATACTCGCTATATACATAGATTTGCTCATTAATCCATCAATAATTGAACGAATGTTTTCTGACTTTATTTGTTTAAAGAAATAATCTTCTTTTTCTTTACTTGCAAAGTAGTATGGTCTTAAATCAATATTTCCTACATATGGCTCTGATTTTACCCAATTACATATTTCAGAATTTTCCCTCCAGATTTTACATTTTTCACTCATACCATTTTCCAGAAAATCATTTTGATCTTCTTCATTATCTATAGTTTCATCTACAACACGAGATGATTCCGTTGATATTTTCATTAAGTGATTTTCCAGTTCCTCCAGCACTTTACATTTACCATTTTCTCCTGTTTCCGTAGCAATCTCTTTATAAAAGTCGCCAAGATAGTTCTCAGCAAGCATAAACTTTGCCAGTATTGATAAATCAATTTCATCACCAAATCCTCTAGCTTCTGCAATCTTGTATCTAAGTAAAAGCATATTAATAAAACGCTTGATTTTTCTTGGGTTACCATCTGTATTACTTGCTAAAATAGGGGAGATTTGATTGGCAACCATTATCTCATTTCTAACTTCGGTATATCTATCTTCAAGTACGTCATATAAATCACTAATCGTTAAACCTTGATTCTTCCAAGGTTTTTTCATTTTTTCAATTGAAATATTCAATAATCTCTCGAAATCTTTATCATCTTCGGTCAACTTAGATCCAATCATCAACAAAGTTATGTACATTTCTGCTTCTACTTCACCTAGAGTTGGAATTCTAAAAGGAACTTGTATTAATTTTTCTAAATATCTCTTCGAAAATTCTTGCCCCATATTTTTATCTGATAAATCCATTACATCAGGAAAGTGTTTTTTTACAGCATATTCTATCATTGATTCATCTGCTGCTATTACAAAAGCAGTAGAATTTGAAAACATAAATAATCTAACTGCTTCTAATGTTTCTATTGTCACCTCTGGCAAACATCTATCTAAATCATCAATTAATACTACTAATTTTTTAATTTTTGATTCCTCTAATAAATCTGAAAATGAAGTCTGAAATTCAGCAAATTCTTTCGTAATAGATGTATCTTCAAATACTTTTGTATCTTTTAAATATTGTCCAATACTTTCAATTGTTGTATCAATTTTTTCTGCATTGGAAAAACTACTCTGTAGATTGCCTAATACATTAGATAATAACATGATAGGAGGTATCCCTGTTGTTGCTGTTAATGCTAAACTTCCAGCACCTTTAGCTATATTCAACCAATTAATATTTTTCCAAATCTTTTTTACCGTATCTCTACACACTGTACCTAATTTTCGTTTTTCAATAAGCTCTGATACAATGGCACTCATTAATGCTATTTTTGCGTCTTCAAATCCTTGGTGTTTCCAGCCATTGAATTTAATACATTCTATTTCTGAATTATTGTTAAATTCATCCTCTACCATTTCCAAAACACTAGATTTACCTGCACCCCAATCACCATGTATCCCTATCGAGATTGGTTTGTCTTGGCTCTCTTCAATAAGTTCAACTACGGTCTTCGCAATTGCCCTATTATTAAGCATATCAACTTTTGTTTCATTATCTGATAAAATCATTTTACTTCCCCTCTTCACTCGACATCGCTCTATATCTCTACTAACCTAAAGAGTCCTTTTATTGCAAGCACTTCTTTATCTACTGTACTAAAATGGCTAAGAAATAGGGCGACAATTAATATAAATGGTTACTTCTAGATATCCTATTCCACTCATTTCTCTTAAGTAAATTTATTAATAAAAATACTTCATTTTAATCTAAGTTTTCTATTTATCTCTTGATAATATCTAAACCTCATTAATATTTATCAATTTATTACCTTCAAGTGAATGGTAACAATAAAAAGAACTTTGTTACTATCATTTTATACCATGTTCCAATGTTCCTAAACATAGATTTATATTATTCTCCGAATATTCCGTTTACTTATATCTATTAAATAAACCAACACTAAAACCCTCTGATTTCTAAGGGTTTTAATCTTAGCATGTTATGCTTTCATCAAAAGCAATAACTACTAACTATTACTATTACCACCTATTCTTAATCATAGTAATATACGATCTCTACTCCATCAAAATTCTTGTTTAAAATTGTATCCCTAGCTTCTCATCTTTGTTCTTCATGATAGTCTGGATTAGTTTCCTTTTATTATTTTATATATTGACATATGCTAAAAGTCTTTTAAATAGATTTGTAAGTTATTTATATTAGTTTTTATGTTTTCTTTAAACTCTTCTTCTGTTATTTCTCCCATTGTCCACCGTTCAACTTCTTCCTGTATTCTTTCAACGTCTTTTGATATTGTTACTTGTTTCTTCCTGCATTGCCACAATAAGTCATGTATTGTATTTCTATTTATATTTTCTAAAATTAGGCTATTATATAATTCTGTTAATGCAGACTTTTTTATATCTTTCGTTGTTTTTTCTAACTGATTCATTGATACTAATACTTTTTCATACCCTTCTTCACCCTCATTAAGTATCCAAGAAGCATATTCTGAATTCCAATCTTCATCTATAAAGAAACTATAAATCTTAAGCAGATCATATAAAGCAATCACCAAAGAACCTTCAAATCTTTCCTGAGCAGTTTCAGGATAGTCAATCATATTATCACATGTTTCGAAGTTTAATTCTTTGTTTACTAACATCTCAGATATTCTAACTAATTCTTTTAGTACATTTTCTGACTTTTCAAGTCCCCAAGAAGCCATATTATAATTATATGATTTAGACTTCATGACAACTTTATCTTTTGCTATATCATCTATATCATATTTATCTAGTATCTCTGTTAAAGACTCATCTACATCTGCTTTTATATCATCTATTATGTCTCTGTTTGCTTCTGGTAAATGTGTATTCAGTATTAGTTGAAATGCGTTTAAAAATTCGCCTATAATATCTCTTGTATTCACCCTCATCCACTCCTTTATCCCTTTAAGGATATTGTATCAGGCAATTCACACTATTTCAACTAAGATATCCACAATGATAGTGTCAATTAATCGTGAAAACAATTCAAGAATATTTTCTTTGCATATTTAAAATTATTATATTTATATTACTATCAGAACAGTAACTTATCTTATATATCTGTTACTGCCCTATGCCCCTAGTCATAATGGTCCACCATTTGTTCCATCACTATCCCTGATTCAAACTGTATCTCTAGCCTTTCGCCTTTATTAACTCTAATAATCTTAATTAGCCTTCTTACTAACTCTTCATCAAATTCCCTTACCTGTGGTCTTATATTCTTCAATGTGCTATCCATTTCCATTAATCTTTGTTCATATATATCTGCCTGCTTTTTCTCCTGTACAAACCTTATCTTTGCCTTTTTAAGCTCATTAATCTTTTCTGATATGCTTTTATACTTATCATCAAAGTCTTCCGATACAGCTCCTTGCTTTGCATTTTTTTCGATTAAACATAACATTTCTTGTTGTAAGGATTCTATTTTCTCGTCATATTCTGTAGGTATGTCTTTTGTAGAGTATCCGCCTATAACTCTGATTACATTCTCCCTAAATGCTTCTATAAAGTCTTCGTTATTTTCTACCACACTATTTATGGCTGTCATAATGGCATTATGTAGTGGTTCTTCTTTAAGTGTAGGTGAATTCTTACAGTTTGCTTTTGTACCATTCTTTAACCTATTTTCACATCTCCATACTG
>JAAYSY010000307.1 GCA_012518235.1 Bacteroidales bacterium | reverse complement strand
TCATTGGAAAATATGAAGCAATTATTTGATGGTATTCCATTAGATAAAATGTCTGTTTCCATGACAATGAATGGAGCTGTGTTACCTATTATGGCTTTTTATATTAATGCGGGATTAGAGCAAGGGGCAGAGCTTGGTCAGTTAACGGGTACTATTCAAAATGATATTTTAAAGGAATTTATGGTTCGTAACACCTATATATATCCTCCTAAATTTTCAATGAAAATAATATCAGATATTTTTGAGTATACCTCGCAAAATATGCCACGATTTAACTCTATATCTATTTCTGGCTATCACATGCAAGAAGCTGGAGCAACAGCTGATATAGAATTAGCTTATACATTGGCTGATGGATTAGAGTATCTTCGTGCAGGTTTAGCATCAGGAATAGATATTGATGCTTTTGCACCTCGTCTATCTTTCTTTTGGGCTATAGGAACAAATCATTTCATGGAAATCGCTAAGATGAGGGCCGCTCGTTTACTATGGGCTAAAATTGTAAAACAGTTTAATCCTAAAAACCCTAAGTCATTAGCTTTGCGTACTCACTCTCAGACTTCAGGTTGGTCATTAACAGAACAAGACCCTTATAATAATGTAGGAAGAACTTGTATTCAAGCAATGGCTGCTGTGCTAGGACATACCCAATCATTACATACAAATGCTTTGGATGAGGCGATTGCTTTACCTACTGATTTTTCGGCACGTATAGCCCGTAATACTCAGTTATTCCTTCAGAATGAAACGCAAGTAACCCGTAGTGTTGACCCATGGGCTGGCTCCTATTATGTTGAAAATTTAACGAATGAGATAGCTCATAAAGCGTGGGAACATATTAAGGAGATAGAGAAATTAGGTGGAATGGCAAAAGCCATTGAAACAGGAATACCTAAAATGCGTATTGAAGAAGCTGCTGCACGTGCTCAAGCTCGTATAGATAGTGGAGTTCAAACAATTGTGGGAGTTAATAAGTATCGATTAGATAAAGAAGACCCTATTGATATTCTTGAAATTGATAATACTTCAGTTCGGAACGATCAATTTTCTCGTTTAGAGGAGTTACGTAAAGGTCGTGATGAGGCTAAGGTGAAGAAAGCCTTAGCTGCATTAACACAGTGTGCAGAAACTGAAGAGGGTAATTTATTAGAGTTAGCGGTTGAAGCAGCTCGAGTTCGTGCAACGTTAGGCGAAATATCGGATGCTTGTGAAGAAGCAGTAGGTCGTTATAAAGCAACAATTAGAACAATATCAGGCGTGTATTCATCAGAAAGTAAAAACGATAAGGATTTTGAGCAAGCTTGTAAGCTAGCCAAGCAATTTGCAAAACAAGAAGGACGTCAACCTCGTATTATGATT
Source organism: Bacteroidales bacterium (assembly GCA_012518235.1). Classification (GTDB taxonomy): domain Bacteria; phylum Bacteroidota; class Bacteroidia; order Bacteroidales; family Bacteroidaceae; genus Bacteroides_E. The sequence goes on along the minus strand of JAAYSY010000307.1, from coordinate 13,201 downwards.
GCTAAAATGGGGCAAGATGGTCATGATAGAGGAGCTAAAGTAGTAGCTACAGGATATGCAGATTGTGGTTTTGATGTGGATATGGGACCTTTGTTCCAGACTCCAGCTGAGGCTGCTCGTGATGCTGTAGAAAATGATGTTCATGTAGTTGGTGTTTCATCTTTAGCTGCTGGACATAAAACATTGGTTCCTCAATTAATGAAGGAGTTAGATAAGTTGGGTAGGGGAGACATTATGGTTATTGTTGGAGGAGTTATTCCTGCACAAGATTATGAGTTTCTTTATGATTTAGGTGTTGCGGCTATTTTTGGTCCTGGAACATCGGTGTCAAGAGCTGCTTGTCAAATTCTTGAATTATTAATGGATTAAGTAAATGTATTAAAACAATATAAGTGTAAATTATTGATAGTATTTGAAAAGAGGAGTTAACCAACTCCTCTTTTTTGTTGCTTTTCAATTTAGGTATTGTTTATACATTCTTTAATGTTGTTAATCTAGTTGTTTTATATGTTAATAAATGAAATAGTGAAGATTCAAATATTAAACCATGTTATATAACATGCTGTTTTTGGAGGGTTATTTGGATGAGTACCCTTTTTGATTTACATTTGCAATGTGTTTTTCATAGTATTAGATTTTAAGGTTAACAAAAGATTGGGGCAAAGCGTTGCTCCAATTTTTATTTTAAACCATTTCTTTCATATAAACAAATCCGATTAAAAGATCCCCGAACCTTTAGTTTATAGGTCCTAGTCATCCTATTGATATGTCTAGGGCATCCAACCTATTTGACCTAGTCAAAACAAATTTTTCTTTTAGTGTATAAAATTTTCAGATTTCAATACTTGTATTACAGTACCTTATAAGTTAACAAGAACCATAAAAATCGTTATACTTCTTGTTTTAACAAGTACTAGTTGGGTTAATATTAAAATATGTTATATAACATACTGTTGTTGGAGGTTTCTTTGGATGAGTACCCTTTTTGATTTACATTTGTAATGTGTTTTTCATAGTATTAGATTTAAGGTTAACAAAAGATTGGAGCAAAGCGTTGCTCCAATTTTTATTTTAAATCAAATTTGATTGAATCAAACCTTATTTTTTACTTCATCCATCGAATCCTTTGTATCTTTGTTTTTCCAGAATAAATAATAAATAAAGTATGATTGTTTGTATTGCCGAAAAACCTTCAGTAGCAAGAGATATTGCTTCTGTTCTTGGAGCGAATCAAAGAAAAGATGGCTACATAGAAGGAAATGGATATCAAGTAACATGGACCTTTGGTCATCTTTGTACTCTAAAAGAACCTCATGAATATACAGAGGCTTGGAAACCTTGGCGTTTAGGTTCGTTACCAATGATTCCGCCTCGATTCGGAATACGGCTGATAAGTAATCCAACCTACGAAAAGCAATTTGCTATAATTGAAGGACTGATGAATAATGCTTCTTTAATTATTAATTGTGGTGATGCAGGGCAAGAAGGAGAATTAATACAACGCTGGGTAATACAAAAGACTGGTGCTAAATGTCCTGTGAAACGTTTGTGGATTTCTTCTTTAACAGAAGAGGCTATTAAAGAGGGATTCCAAAACTTAAAAGATGAGTCGGCTTTTCAGCGACTATATGAAGCGGGTTTAGCTCGTGCTATTGGTGACTGGTTATTAGGAATTAATGGGACTCGTTTGTACACTCAAAAATATGCTCAAGGTAGACAAGTGTTGTCTATTGGACGTGTGCAAACTCCTACTTTAGCTTTAATTGTAAATCGATTTTTAGAGATTGAAAACTTTAAGCCTGAGCCTTATTGGGAACTTAAAACTATTTATAGAGAGACGACCTTTTCTGCTGTTCAGGGTCGTTTTGCCACTCAAGATGAAGGTGAAAAGTTCCTTGATCGGATTAAGCATAGTGAATTCAGTGTTACCTCTATTAAGCGTAAGAAAGGAAATGAGTATCCTTTACGTCTTTTTGATTTAACCTCTTTGCAAGTGGAGTGTAATAAAAAATATGGTTACTCCGCTGATGAAACACTAAAGACTATACAATCTCTTTATGAAAAAAAATTAACTACTTATCCTAGGGTAGATACTACTTATTTAAGTGATGATATTTATCCTAAATGTCCAAAAATCCTATCAGACTTAAGAGAGTATAAAGAACTAATAGAACCTTTGAATTTGGCTAAATTACCAAAAACTAAAAAGGTTTTTGATAATAGTAAAGTAACAGATCACCATGCTATTATTCCCACTGGACAAATACCACAAAATTTATCAGAAGCCGAACGAAGGGTTTATGATTTAATTGTTCGTCGATTTATTGCAGCATTTTATCCTCCTTGTAAAGTTTCTACAACTACTGTTATGGGTGAGGTGGAAAAGGTTAAATTCAAGGTTAATGGGAAACAAGTATTAGATTTAGGTTGGCGAGTTGTTTATGAAGGTGATGAGGAAGAAGATAAAAAAGATACTACTTCTTTGCCAATTTTCAAGGAAGGCGAACAAGGACCTCATGAGCCAGATTTATTGGAAAAGTGGACCAATCCCCCTAAATTATATACAGAAGCAACTTTATTAAGTGCGATGGAAACAGCAGGTCGTTTAGTAGATAATGATGATTTAAGAGATGCATTAAAAGAGAATGGTATTGGACGTCCTTCTACACGAGCTGCAATTATTGAAACCTTATTTAAACGCAATTACATCAAGAAAGATAAAAAGAACTTATTGCCCACTCAAACTGGAATAGATTTAATACAAGTAATTAAAGAAGAGTTACTAAAATCGGCTGAACTCACTGGAATATGGGAGAAAAAATTGAGAGAGATTGAACGAGGTAAGTATGAAGCACAACAATTTTTAGATGAGCTAAAAGAGATGTTGACTGAAATAGTACACAGTGTATTGTCAGATAATAGTAGCCGGTTAGTAACAGTACAAGTGGCAGAAACGGATGGTAAAAAGAAACAAAAGAAAAAGAATTCGACAAAAAAGAAATCAGTACGTGTAGATAAAAAAAGTGAGAAAATAAAAGAAGGGCAAGAATGTCCTTTGTGCCATAAGGGGAAAGTGATAAAAGGTAAAGCCGCTTATGGTTGTTCTGAATGGAAAAGCGGCTGTACCTTTAGAGCTTCTTTTTAATTATTTCATTTCAGCATAAGCCTTGTGGAATTCTACAACAGCTTCAATACCTTTATAAAACATATCAATAGGGAAGTTTTCGTTAGGAGAGTGAATAGCATTTGATTCTAGTCCAAACCCCATAAGAATAGTTTTAAGCTTAAGTACCTTTTCAAAGGTGGCTATAATAGGAATGCTCCCGCCTCTACGCATAGGAAGTGGTTTTTTACCAAATGCTTTTTCAAATCCTTTTTCTGCCGCTTTATAAGCAGGCAAATCAATAGGGCAAACATAAGCTTGTCCTCCATGCATAGGAGTTACTTTTACTTGAATAGTTTCTGGTGCTATTTGTTGAATATAGTCTACAAAAAGCTGAGCTATTTTATTGTGATCTTGTGCTGGAACTAGTCTGCTAGAGACTTTAGCGTATGCTTTAGAAGGTAATACTGTTTTTGATCCTTCTTCAGTATATCCACCCCAAATACCACACACATCAAAAGAGGGTCTACAACTATTACGCTCGATAGTAGAATATCCTTTTTCTCCAGATAATGCTTTAACTTCTATTGCTTGTTTATAAGCTTCTTCATTAAAAGGTATTTCTTTAATCATGTCGCGTTCCAGCTGAGGAACATCTTCCACGTCATCATAAAATGAAGGAATTGTTATTTTCCCATTTTCGTCTACTATTTGGCTAATTAACTTACACAGCTCATTAATAGGGTTAGCAACAGCACCACCAAAATGTCCAGAGTGTAAATCTCTATTCGGACCCGTTACTTCAATTTCCCAATAAGCTAGTCCCCTTAATCCTGTTGTTAATGAGGGGAGATCGGATGCTAACATACTAGTATCCGATACTAATATGATATCTGCTTCTAATAGTTTTTTATTTTCTTCGCAAAATTGCTCTAGGCTAGGAGACCCGATTTCTTCTTCTCCCTCAAAAATAAATTTGACGTTGTTTTTAAGTTGTTTACTTTTAACTAAATATTCAAACGCTTTAACCTGAATAAAAGATTGTCCTTTATCATCATCAGCACCTCTAGCCCAAAGATGTCCATCACGAACTTCAGGTTCAAAAGGATCACTTTTCCATAAGTTTAAAGGTTCAGCAGGCATCACATCATAATGTGCATAAACAAGTACTGTTTTAGCCTGAGGATTTATAAGTTTTTCTCCATAGACAATGGGATTTCCTGTGGATGGCATAACGATAGCTTTATCAGCACCTGCTTCTAAAAGTAGTTCTTTCCATCGTTCAGCACAAGCTGTAATATCTGCTTGGTGTTCTTTTTTAGCACTTATGCTAGGTATCCGAAGAAGACTGAATAACTCTTCTTTCATTCGGTTTTTATGTTCCTTTAAATAAGATTGTATCTCATTCATAGTTTTGTTGTTTTATTTATTAAATAGTAATCGAGTAAGGTTAAAGCACTCATTGCTTCAACTATTGGAACAGCTCGTGGTAGAACACAAGAGTCATGCCTTCCTCTAGCTGTTAATAATACTTCTTCTCCTTGAGTAGTTACAGTAGGTTGCTCCATTAATAACGTGGCCACAGGTTTAAAGGCAACATTAAAGTAAATGTCTTGTCCATTACTTATACCTCCTTGTATTCCTCCAGAATTATTTGTTTTAGTAGAAATAACTCCGTTATTATTATAGAAAATATCATTTTGTTGTGATCCTTTTTGGTGTAGGTTTTGAAATCCACACCCATACTCAAAACCTTTCACTGCATTAATAGAAAGCATTGCATTACCTAAAGCAGCATGCAGTTTACCATATACGGGTTCTCCCAATCCAATAGGGCAGTTTTTAATAACACAAGTAATAATACCCCCTATTGTATCTCCTTCACCCTTAGTTTTGAATATAAGCTCCTCCATCTCTTTTGCTTTGTCAGCATCAGGACAGCGAACAGGATTGTTTTCAATGGTAGATAAATCGTACTCTGTATAGTTTTTCTCTAATTTAATAGAACCCACTTGAGCTGTATATGCTTTGATATCAATTGTTAGTTCTTGTAAAGCTAACTTAGCTAGTGCACCCGCAATAACTCGCGAGATGGTTTCTCTAGCTGATGAGCGTCCCCCACCTTTATAATCTCTTATACCATATTTTTGTTGATAGGTAAAATCTGCATGAGAGGGTCTATAAATATCTTTTAAATTGTTATAATCGTTAGAGTGATGGTTTTGATTCCAGACTAGAAAACCAATAGGAGTTCCTGTGGACTTTCCATCAAAAATACCTGATAAAAACTCTACAGAATCAGCTTCTTTTCTAGCAGTTGTTATTTTAGATTGCCCAGGTTTTCTTCGATTTAGCTCGTTTTGTATAAAATCTAAGTCAATAGATATTCCTGCAGGAAAACCATCAAGAACGCCTCCAATAGCTTTTCCATGAGATTCTCCAAAACTAGTTAGTTGCAATATGTTTCCAAATGAGTTAAACATAAATTATGAGTTATAATGTTAAGACTAAGTTTTTATAAGGAGGTTTACTATTCCAAAAGGATAGAAGAACTCTTAATTAGAAAAATCTAAAGTTAGGTTTTTTTTATATATTAATATAAGAAAATAAGTTATTTCCCTTGCTTTACTCCGAAAAGGTTGATTTTTAATTTGTTTCTAATTATTTGTTGTTTACTTTTATTTGATATTTAATTGTTAACCAAAATCGAAAAAATGAAAGTGAAAAATAGTGTTATACTTCTAGTGTTACTTCTCTTCGTCTCTTTATCTGGATTATATGCAAAAAATAAGAAGCTCCGATTTGCTTTTATGACCGATATTCATTTGAATAAAGAAAATTCAAACGATAGATATAATGGTCTGCAACAGGCTCTAGATAAAGCAGAAAAAAGTAATGTGGACTTCATTCTTTTAGGAGGTGATGTGTTTGATATATCTGGTATGGGGAGTAGTTTAGAGAAGTCGGTAGCCGATAGTTTATATAAAGTATATAAGCAGATATTTGAAGAAAGAAATATATCTTTTTATCCAACTTTAGGTAATCACGATCGATTGTTTAATGAGAGTATAGGTTATGTAGAAGGAGATGAGTTGTTTAAAAGCTATTTTGGGGAGTCCTATTATAAGTTTGAACAAAAGGGAGTCCATTTTTTTGTTCTGAACTCGGTGCAAAATAATCCAGAGGGTGGTTATTATATTAATAAAAAGCAACTTGAGTGGTTAAAAAAAGAGTTATCTGAGTTATCAAGTTCCGATCCTGTTGTTCTTTCAACACATGTGCCTTTTTATTCTCTTTATTATCCGTTAGTAGAAAATCGATATGTGTTTTTAGATGTAATTACTAATTACAAGGAAGTATTAGATGTGTTGAAGGATTATAATATACAATTGGTTCTTCAGGGGCATCAACACATTCATGAAGAAATATTGTTGCAAAATATTCAATTCATTACAGGAGGAGCTGTATGTGCAAACTGGTGGAATGGTCCTTTCTATGGTACAAAAGAGGGATTCTTACTAGTGGAAATCGATAAGCAAAATAAGTTTACTTGGGAGTATGTAAGTTATGGTTGGGAGGCCAAAAAATAACTGGCATTAATAATCTTAGATCAGATTATATTTGAGAAGTGAAATTATAAGAAGTTAAGGCTGATAGGATGGATTTATTAGCTTTCAAACTTTAGAAGTATAAAAGAGAGTAATAATAAGATTTAATGAGTACAAATCTTACTATTACTCTCTTTTATTTAATGCTTAAATTAAAGAATTGTTTTTTATGTCAATAATGATAAATCTAATGTCAAATACCATATTTTACTAGAGTTGATATTTGGTATCTTTTGAATGCCTTAAACCTTAAAATTCTAACACTCTGTTTGTTCTAATTCAAACTTAGTAAAACTAAAATGTAATATTATGAAAAGAATGACTTTCCTCCTATGGATTCTGTGTTATCCTTTGTTCTGCTATTCGTCAGTTGAAAGCTCAAAAATTAATCCTGATTTATTGAAAGGAAAATGGAATGCGCAATGGATCACTGTACCTGATATTGGACAAAGAGAATATGGTGTTTATCATTTTAGAAAAAAAATCAATATAGATGATTTGGGTGAAGAATTTATTATCCATGTTTCAGCTGATAACAGGTATCGTTTATTTATTAATGGTGAATCGGTCTGTTTTGGACCTGCAAGAGGAGATTTACATAATTGGTATTTTGAAACTCTAGATATTGCTCCCTATTTAAAGAAAGGAGAAAATGTTATTGCAGCAACCGTTTGGAATATGGGGGTAAATGCTCCAGTAGCTCAAATATCTAACCAAACAGGATTTATATTACAAGGAAACACCCCTAAAGAGGAAGTTATTAATACAAATGGAAGTTGGAAGGTTGTAAATAACACTTCTTATACGGCTTGTTCTTTAGATAATGGAGCACGATTGAGAGCATATATGGTTGTTGGTCCTGGAGACTATGTAGAGGGAAAATATTATCCTTGGGGATGGCAGAATTTGAATTATAACGATGATGATTGGAAGAGAGCTATTTATTTAGCTCATCCAACATTTTTGAGCTATGGTACTGATAATTTATGGAATTTAACACCCAGAAATATCCCGTTGATGGAAGAGTCACTTCAGCGGATGAAAGAAGTAAGACTTGCAGAGAATATAGTTGTAGGTAATGAGTTTTTGAAGGGAGCTAAATCAATAATTATACCACCCAATACTGAGGGGACTATTTTAATAGATCAAGGATTTAATACAACTGCTTTTCCTCTTTTGAAAACAACTCAAGGAAAAAATTCATTTATTAAGCTTACTTACGCTGAAGCGTTATTCGATGATAATATGCAAAAAGGAAATAGGGATGAGGTAGGGGATCGAAAAATTGTGGGTAATTATGATGTCTTTTTACCCGATGGAGGTGAGAGTCGTTCTTTTTCTCCATTGTGGTTTAGAACTTATCGCTACATAGAACTTGAGATAAAGACTCAAGAAGAAGAACTGATATTAGAAGACTTTTATGGAATGTATACAGGTTATCCTTTTAAGTCTGTGGCTTCTTTTGAATCTAATGATCCTACTATGAGAGATATATGGGATGTTGGGTGGAGAACAGCTCGTTTATGTGCTGGAGAGACCTATTATGATTGTCCTTATTATGAGCAACTCCAATATCCTGGGGATACTAGAATTCAGGCGTTAATCTCGTTATATGTTACTGGAGATGACCGTTTAATGCGAAAGGCTATTCTGGATTTCTATAATTCAAGAACACCTATAGGGTTGACTCAAGGGAGATATCCTAGTTCTCGTTTACAGATTATACCTCCCTATTCTCTGTATTGGATTTCTATGATATATGATTATTGGATGCATTGTGGGGATGACCAGTTTGTAAGTCAGTTTTTACCAGCTATACATAGTATTCTTAGTTGGTATGAGAGACATATAGATGATAATGTCGATATGTTAGGAGGAATGAAATGGTGGAATTTTACAGATTACACAGATGTTTTTCCTAATGGGGTAGCTCCAGGTTCTAATGATGGTAATTCATCAGTTTTGACCTTACACTATGCCTATACATTAAATCAGGCAATTAAATTGTTTGAATCGTTTGGCGATGATTGTTTAGCAGAAAAGTATGCTACCATTTCTAATCGTATAAGAAAAGGTACTATCGATGCTTGTTTTGATACCATAAAAGGAGTGTTTGGAGATACACCAGACAAAAAAAGTTTTAGTCAGCATGCCAGTATTATGGGTGTTTTATCTCAAGCTATAGAGGGTGATGAAGCTAGAGAGGTAATGAACCGAGTGGTGCATGATGAGACCTTAGGTCCTGTAACATTTTATTATCGGTTTTATTTAACTCAAGCACTGAAACAAGTAGGTTTAGGCGATTTATACTACCCATCATTATCATTTTGGCGTGATATGTTAGCTATAGGGTTAACAACTTTTGCAGAGAAACCAGAGCCAGCACGATCCGATTGCCATGCTTGGAGTGCTAGTCCGCTATATGATTATTTTGCTGTAATTTGTGGTATTAAATCTAAAAGTAGTGGTTTTGAGGAAATTGAAATAGCACCTTCATTAAGTGACTTGAAGGAAATAAATGCCTCCATGCCTCATCCTAAAGGAGAGATTAAAGTGAAATTGCAGAAAGTAAAAAAGAATGGTGTTCAAGGTGAAATAGTACTTCCTAGATCAACTACGGGGGTGTTTATTTGGAATAATTCAAAAATTACACTTTCGGAAGGATTTCAAAAAATAAGGGTTGAATGAGAATTCAATGGATATTAAAAACAATTTCCAATTGTCACTAATGATAACTCAAATATCAAAAAGAGAATTGTCTTAGATCTCTTTTTGATTTTCTTTGCTTTATAAACATAAACTAATACTTGGAATATGAAATCAAACTATGTTGCAGTAGATTTAGGAGCAACAAGTGGATGTGTTTTATTAAGTGAATTTAAAAATAATAAGTTTGAATTAAAAGAAATACATCGTTTTCCCAATACCATTATTCAAATGAATGGTCGTTATTATTGGGATATTTACTATCTATATCAGCAAATAATTAAGGGGCTGAAAATTATAGGGAATCAAAAGATATCTATCCAGTCAATAGGAATAGATACGTGGGGTGTGGATTTTGTAGCTATAGGAGAAGATGGGCATATTTTAAGATCTCCCTACTCTTATCGTGATCCTTACACTGAAAATACACCTAACGATTATTTTTTGAAATTTTCTCAATCAGAATTGTATGAGCGAACTGGAATTCAAATAATGAATTTTAATAGTTTGTTTCAGTTTTATGCTTCAAAAAAGAATAAAGATAGTGCACTTGAAAATGCAGATAAAATTTTATTCATTCCTGATGCTTTAAGCTATTTGTTAACTGGAGAAATGGTTACTGAATATACAATAGCTACAACTGCTCATATTGTAAATGCTCATACTCGAAAGTTAGATGAAAAGATATTATCATCTGTAGGTTTAGAAGAAAGTGATTTTGGTAGATTTGTTTACCCTGGTGAGGTTATCGGTTGTTTAACTGAGGAAGTTCAATCTATAACTGGATTAAGTAATGTCCCTGTTATTGCTGTAGCAGGTCATGATACTGCATCAGCCGTTGTAGCTATACCCGCACAATCAACAAACTTTGCCTATTTAAGTAGTGGTACATGGTCTTTAATGGGAATAGAAAGTTCTAAACCTGTGATTTCAACTGAGTCTGAAAAGTTGAACTTTACTAATGAAGGAGGAGTAAACAATACCATTCGTGTATTGAAGAATATTTGCGGTATGTGGATTTTAGAACAATGTCGCACTGAGTGGGATGGGGTGGATTATTCTACCTTAATTGATGAAGCAAATAAAGCAGAATCATTTCAATGTTTTATTAATCCTGATGATCCTATTTTTGCTAATCCCAAAAATATGATTCAAGCTATTTATACTTATTGTAAACAAAGTGGCCAAAAAATACCTGATAACAGGGGACAACTTGTTCGCTGTATATTTGAGAGTTTAGCTATGCGTTATAAGGAGGTTTTCTCTTTCTTAAAAGAGGTATCAGAGCACCCTTTAGAAACATTGCATATAATTGGAGGAGGTAGTAGAAATCAACTATTAAATCAGTATACAGCAAATGCTTTAGGTGTTGAAGTTATAGCTGGACCTAGTGAAGCTACAGGGTTAGGTAATATAATGGTTCAAGTTTTGGTTAATAATCAAGATGAAACACTAGAAAGCTTGCGAGCTAAAGTGTATGACTCTATATCACTTGATCTGTTTAAGCCAGCAGATTATGAGTTATGGGAATTGGCTTATGAAAAATACTTATTAATTGTAGAAAAAAATACAAATATATAATCTATTTAAATATGAAAGATAATAAAGTTACACAAGCTTATGAAATAGCTAAAGAGCGATATGCTCAATTAGGAGTTGATGTAGAAAAAGTATTAACAACGCTAGAGCAAATACCTCTATCTATTCACTGTTGGCAAACAGATGATGTGAGTGGATTTGAAAATCCTGATGGACAATTAACAGGTGGAATTCAAACAACAGGAAATTATCCTGGAAAAGCTAGAAATATTGATGAGGTTCGTCAAGATTTAAAAGAGGCACTTAGCCATATTCCTGGAAATCATAGATTAAGTTTACACGCTATTTATGGTGATTTTGGTGGTAAGTTTGTAGATAGAAATGAAATAGAACCAAAGCATTTTGAAAGTTGGATGCAATGGGCAAAAGAAAATAATATGAAGTTGGATTTCAATTCTACTTCATTCTCTCATCCTAAAAGTGGAGAACTAAGTTTAAGTAATCCTGATGATTCTATTAGAGAATTCTGGATTGAGCATACTAAGCGCAGTCGTGAAATAGCAAATGCTATGGGTGAATATCAAAATGATCCTTGTATAATGAATCTATGGATACATGATGGTATGAAAGATGAAACTGTGAATCGCTTAAAATACCGTCAATTATTAAAAGAGTCTTTGGATGAGATTTATAAAACACCTTATAAGCATATGGTGGATTGTCTAGAATCTAAATTGTTTGGAATTGGTGCAGAAAGCTATACTGTAGGTTCTCATGATTTTTATTTAGCTTATGGTGTTAAAAACGATAAAGTTGTAACTTTAGATATTGGTCACTTTAATACAGCAGAAAATGTGGCAGATAAAATATCTTCACTTTTATTGTTTACTAAAGAGATAATGCTTCATGTTACTCGTCCTGTTCGTTGGGATTCTGATCATGTGGTAACAATAAATGATAGCACTCTTGACTTGATGAAGGAAATTACACGTGCTGATGCATTAAATAAAGTTCATATAGGTTTAGACTTTTTTGATGCAAGTATTAATCGTATTGGTGCTTATGTAGTAGGTAGTCGTTCCACTCAAAAATGTTTATTACAAGCATTATTGGAACCTATTGAAAGATTACGTAAATATGAAGCTAATGGACAATATTTTGAACGTTTAGCTCTTTTAGAAGAGGCTAAAACAATGCCTTGGGGAGCAGTTTGGGATATGTTCTGTTTAAGAAATGATGTTGCTATAGGCGATTCTTTTATTTCTGAAGTTCAGAAGTATGAGAAGAATGTATCTCTAAAAAGATAATAGAATTTAAGGATTGATATGAATATATTAATAGGTCTTTTAATTATTGCGATAGGAAGCTTTGGACAAAGTAGTTCCTACGTACCCATAAATAAAGTCAAAGGGTGGTCTTGGGAGAATTTTTGGTTAATTCAAGGAGTTTTTGCCTGGTTGGTGTTTCCATTTCTTGGTGCATTACTAGGTAAACCTATAGGGGTTTCTCTTTTTGATTTATGGTCATCAGGAGGTGCCCTTCAAGCTATAGTTTATGGTATTTTATGGGGAGTTGGAGGACTAACATTTGGTTTAAGTATGCGTTACCTAGGAGTTGCTCTTGGACAGAGCATCTCTTTAGGTACGTGTGCTGCCTTTGGGACATTAATTCCTGCATTGTTGGCTGGTACAAATCTATTTAGTGGAGAGGGATTGTTATTATTGATTGGTGTAATTATTACACTAGTAGGTATTGCAGTAATTGGTTATGCAGGCAGTTTACGATCAAAACAGATGAGTGAAGAGGAGAAGAAGAAGGCAGTTAAAGAGTTTGCTTTGACTAAAGGTTTAGCTGTTGCTTTATTAGCTGGATTCATGAGTGCTTGTTTTGCATTAGGATTAGATGCTGGATCACCTATAAAAGAATCAGCTTTAGCTCATGGTGTAAAAGGTTTGTATGCAGGTTTACCAGTTATCTTTTTAGTTACTGTAGGTGGTTTCGTAACAAATGCTGTATATTGTATTTATCAAAATATTAAAAATGATACAGCTAAAGAATATAGAGAGGTATCTAGAAGTGTTTGGATTAATAACATTTTGTTTTGTGCTTTAGCAGGAGTTTTATGGTATTCTCAGTTCTTTGGTTTAGAAATGGGCAAAAGTTTTTTGATAGACAGTCCAATTTTAATGGCTTTTTCTTGGAGTATTTTGATGGCCCTGAATGTTACCTTTAGTAATGTATGGGG
>JAAYSY010000306.1 GCA_012518235.1 Bacteroidales bacterium | reverse complement strand
TATCTAATCAGCAAGATAAGACACCCTTAGTAAGCTCTATAGCACCCGCGGTAAAACGCCAAGAAGTATTAAAACCTCAACGCATTCTAATTTCGCCTCGAGGTGAGAAGATTATAGATTTTGGACAAAACATGATTGGACGCATTCGCTTTAATGTAACAGGTAATGTGGGCGATTCTATTTTGTTTTCTCATGCGGAAGTATTAGATCATGAGGGGAATTTTTACACTAAGAATCTTCGTTCTGCACAACAAAAAATAAAATATTATTTAAAAGGAGAAACTTCAGAGTTCTATGAGCCTGTTTTTACTTTTCAAGGCTTTAGGTATGTACGAGTAGAGGGAAATGCAGAGTTGATTAATACAGAAAATATTGAAGCTGTGGTAATTCATTCTGATTTACCCTTAACAGGTAAGTTTATAACCTCTAATCCTTTAATAAACCAGTTGCAACACAATATAGTGTGGGGACAGAAAAGTAATTTTTTAGAAGTTCCTACGGATTGCCCACAACGCGATGAAAGATTAGGATGGACGGGCGATGCTCAAGTATTTTTTAATACTTCAACCTTTAATATGGATGTAACAGCTTTTTTCACGAAGTGGTTAGCTGACTTAAGAGCTGAGCAACTAGATAATGGGGGAGTGCCCGGTGTTATTCCAAATATTTGGGGTACAGGAGAAAATAATATTGGACAAGCGGGATGGGCCGATGCAGCTACTATTATTCCTTGGAATTATTATAAAGCCTATGGTGATTCGTCGGTTTTAAAAGAGAGTTATTATTCAATGGGCCAATGGATTGAATATATAAATAGTAGGTCAACGGATAATCTTTGGAATAAAAGTTGGCATCATGGTGATTGGTTACATTATATGCCACGTAACGTTTGGGACCATGCGCCAGCTTATACAGATAAAACAGTGATTGCACAATCTTTTTATGCTAATACAGTACAAAACATGATAAATGCAGCGGTTGTTTTAGAAGAAAAAGAAGATGTAAAACGTTATACGGAGTTATTAACTAAAATAAAGAAAAGGTTTGTGGATGAGTTTGTTACTCCTGAGGGAGCTATAATGTCTAATACACAAACGGCTTATGTTTTAGCTTTACATTTTGATTTGTTGCCTAAAGAACTAATCAACTCTGCAGTGAATCGGTTAGTTCATCTAATTCATGAGTATGGAGTTCATCTATCAACAGGTTTTTTGGGGACTCCTTATCTTTGTCATGTATTATCTCGCTACGGCCATAAAGATTTAGCCTATCAGTTATTGTTACAAGAAAGTTATCCCTCGTGGTTATATCCTGTTAAAAAAGGAGCTACTACTATATGGGAACGGTGGGATGGCATTCGAGAGGATGGTAGTTTACAGGATGAGGCTATGAATTCTTTTAATCATTATGCTTATGGAGCTATTGGCGATTGGATGTATAAAAATATTGGAGGCATAAATCAAGCTCCCGAATCAATAGGTTATAAAAATACTATAATAGCCCCTAAATTAGGAGGTGGTTTTTCTTTTTGTAATTGTGAGCTAGAAAGCGTTTATGGGAAAGTTCAATCTTTTTGGGAGATAGAAGATAAAAAAATGAAATTAATCGTTGAAATACCAGTGAATACAACAGCAACCATTATTTTTCCAGATGAGAGAGTGAGTGGTGTCTTTGAGAAAGAAAATGAAGTATTGGCAAAAGACGCTGAAGGAAAATTGCTGGTGGGTTCTGGGAAATATGAATTTCTATTTAATGTGGAGTAAATTTCTGCATCAATATTTATTCTCCTATATAAGTAAGGTGTCATCTCCGTTATTTAATACTATTATTATGACCTAGTCAAACGAGTGGGATGCCTAGACCAAGAGGGAGCTTTGCCTAGGTCAAACCAGAAGTGTGACTAAG
>JAAYSY010000059.1 GCA_012518235.1 Bacteroidales bacterium | reverse complement strand
ATAGCGACTATGAGGTGCATAAAAACAATCATCAAACCCCCTAAATATAGGATGAAGTGGATCAAGTGGTCTATGTTTATATACACCTGATATTTTTTTCTCCAAAGGGTGCTTAGGAATACCATAATGATGATACAAACCTGCCTGAGCTGCCCAACAAATGTAAAAAGTAGACATTACATGAGTTCTTGTCCAAGAGAAAATCTCCTGAAGTTCTTCCCAATAAGTAACCTCTTCAAAATTCAATTTTTCAACTGGGGCACCAGTGATAATCATTCCATCAAACTTCTGATTTTTAAGCACTTCAAAATCAGAATAAAAAGCTTGCATATGCTCAATTGGAGTGTTTTTGGGCGTATGACTGCTTATTTTCATAAAATATAGTTCAATTTGAAGTGGAGAGTTAGCCAATAAACGAATCAAATCTGTTTCAGTTGTAATCTTCAAAGGCATTAGATTTAAGATAACTAGTCGTAAAGGACGAATATCTTGTTGAGTTGCCCTAGAGTCATCAATAACAAATATATTTTCCTTTTTTAATAAGTCTATTGCGGGTAATTTATCAGGCAGTGTTAATGGCATAAATACTTCTTTTTATAATTTATATATCCTAGCAAAATATAACTATAGCATCCTATTAAACAAATATAATTTAATAAAAGAATAGATGATAAAAACTAGTTTGAAAAAGTACTTTTTTTGAGGTTACTTAAATATTCAGGATGAAATTAAACTAATTTAATACACAAAATATCTTTAAGTCCGAAATAAAAGCCTTATTTTTGTTCAAACTAAGATAAATACTAATAACTTAAAAATTAAGAACAATGGCTTACGTAATTAATGACGATTGTATTGCATGTGGATCATGTATTGATGAATGCCCAGTAGAGGCAATTTCTGAAGGTGATATCTATGTTATTGATCCTGATTTATGTACAGATTGTGGCACTTGTGCAGACATTTGTCCTTCTGAAGCAATTCATCCAGAAGACTAATATTATAGTCGAAGTCAAAAGACATTAAAAAGGCTACTTGTGCAAGTAGCCTTTTTTAATATTACAATTTTTCTCGTCCTAAAATCATTACTTGTTCACTTGAAACTTAGCAATTCCATCCTTCAAGAATTCTACAGTTTGCTTAGCTGCAGCAAGTCCCGCATTAATATTTGCTTCAGCCGTTTGTGCTCCCATTTTTTTAGGTGTTTCAAAGTAACGTCCCTCTTCAGCAAATAGTTTAGTAAACATTTCCGATGTACTGGGTTTAATATCAGTATAAAACTTTAGATCTTTACGCTTACCTAACAAATCAATTAAACTCTCTTCATCTATAATTTCTTTTCTCGCTGTATTAATAAGAACTCCTTTTTCTGGCATTCTATTTACCAAGTCGGCATTTATCGATTTTCCAGTTTCGGGAGTGAAAGGTAAGTGCAATGAAATAAAGTTACAAGTACTATATAACTCTTCAACAGAATTAACCATAGTTACCCCCTCTTTTTTCATTTCTTCACCATTAGCAAAAGGGTCAAAAGCATAAATATCCATTTCAAAGCCTCTAGCTATGCGAACTACATTTCGTCCCACATGACCACAAGCATGAATACCTATTTTCTTTCCTTTCAGCTCGCCTCCAGCTGTTCCATTATAATTATTTCGAGCTGCCATAATTAACATACCAAAAACAAGTTCTGCTACTGCATTTGAATTCTGTCCAGGTGTATTCATCACACAAACCCCTTTATCAGAAGCTTCTGATAAATCCACATTATCATAACCAGCACCCGCACGAACTACAAGCTTTAGCTCTTTAGCAGCATTTAACACTTCTTTATCTACAATATCACTACGAATAATTATAGCGTTTGCATCTTTTACAGCATCTAACAATTCAGTTTTAGCAGAATATTTTTCTAATAATGCTACTTCGAAATTAGCCTCTTGAAGCTCTTTTTTTATCCCTTCTACTGCTACTTTAGCAAAAGGTTTTTCTGTTGCTATCAATACTTTCATCTCTTCTATTATATTAAAATTTAAATCACTATTTTACTCCTACACTAACATTCTCATATAAAAGACGTAGTATTAGAAAATAGCATATACTCATTCTTTACCTTAGTGAGATTGTTCAAACTCTTTCATACAATTCACCAAGCACTGTACACCTTCTAAAGGCATAGCATTATAACAAGATGCACGGAAACCACCTACTGAGCGATGTCCCTTTATACCTACTAATCCTTTTTGAGTTGCGAACTCTAAAAAATCTTTCTCTAGCTCTTTATACTCTGGAGCCATAACAAAGCAAATATTCATACGAGAACGATCTTCGGTATGTGTAGTACCTGTAAATAGTTTATTTCTATCTATTTCAGTATAAAGAAGTTCAGCACGTTGTTTTGCTCTTTTTTGCATTTCCTCTACTCCTCCCTGAGCTTTTAACCAACGCAAAGTCATTAATGAAGAATAAACAGGTAATACGGGAGGAGTATTAAACATAGAATTCTTTTTTACATGCGTTTGATAATTCAACATAGTTGGAATTTCTCTGTTTACTTTTCCTAACGCCTCATTTTTAACGATTACAAAAGTAACTCCAGAAGGACCTAAATTTTTTTGAGCTCCACCATAAATACAATTGTATTTCGATACATCAATAGGTCTTGAAAAAATATCAGAAGACATATCTGCAATCAAAGGAACATTTACATCTAAGTCTTCTAATAGTTCTGTTCCATAAATAGTATTATTAGTCGTAATATGAAGATAATCGACATCAGATGGAACCTTAAAATTCTTTGGTATATAGGTATAATTGTCAGACTCAGAAGAAGCAACTTCTATAACATCTCCAAAAAGCTTCGCTTCTTTCATTGCTTTTTTAGCCCATGAACCTGTATTTAAATAAGCTGCTTTTTTATTCAAAAAATTATATGGAACCATGCAAAACTGTAAGCTTGCCCCTCCCCCTAAGAAAAGCACCGAGTACCCTTCAGGTACGTTTAATAATTCTTTGAATAAGGCTGATGCTTCCTCAATAATGGGAAGAAACTCCTTCGAACGGTGACTAATCTCTAAAATAGATAGTCCTATGCCATCAATATCTAAAACAGCATCGGCTGTTTGTTTTATAACCTCCTCTGGAAGTATTGATGGACCAGCATTAAAATTGTGCTTTTTCATTTGAGTTTAATTTTTATGTATGTGTCTAAAAAAGATTTTATTATCTATTTTTATATTTTTGCAAAACTACAACTATTTTCGCATACAGCAAACCTTTCAATATAATTTCAACAGCTTTTTTAATTATTTGCTTTCTTTTTATTATAAAGATTAGATATGCAACAACTTTTTGACAATAAATTTCTTGTTATAAATTATTTTTAATTATTTAGCTTCTTCAATTATTGTTTTAGTCCCCTTTATCTTTTCATTTTGAACTAAATGCAATAACTCATTTACTTTATTTCTACGAACAGCAACAAAAGTGCAAAAATCCTGTAAATCAATTACTCCTAATTCATCTCGCTTCAATTGCCCTTGCTTATATAAAAAACCGGCTATATCTCCTTTGCTTATGTTGTTTTTGCTTCCTCGTCCTATATATAATGTCACCCAACCTGGCGTACGATGAATAACTTCATCATTTTTTATACTATAAGGAGTAAAATCCTCAGTTATAAATTCAGGTATCGACTCTCTTTCATTTAATATCATATAAACATCTCCTTTACCTTCCCATCGAGCTGTACGCCCATTTCTATGAATAAATGTATCCCTATCTAAAGGTAAATGATAATGTATAATATGTTGTACATCGGAAATATCTAATCCTCTAGAAGCTAAATCAGTAGCTATTAAAATTAAAGAACTACCGTTTCTAAATTTAGCTAGAGAACGCTCACGAATCAATTGTTCTTGCCCCCCATGATATGCCACATTTATAACGTTTCTTTTATCTAATAACTCACTTACACGCTCTACCGATTCACGATGATTACAAAAAACAATAGAAGAACCATCTGATAAGCTACCTAATAGATTATATAAGGTGTCTATTTTGTCTATTTCCTCTGAGTAAATCAAATTATATTTTAAGCGAGTTGTGCTACTCTTAGAAGGTACAAAATCTAGAACGATAGGATTTATTATACCCGTAAAAGAGGGTATACTATCCATACGAGTTGCAGATAAGAGTATTCGCTTTGTTAGATTATTTAATTGAACAATAATCCGTTCCATTTCATCTTGAAACCCTAACTCTAATGCTTTATCAAACTCATCAATAATTAACGTTTCAATCGTATTTGGATTAAAAGAATCACGAGAAAGATGATCTAAGATTCTACCTGGCGTCCCTATAAGAACCTCTGGCTTTCTATTTTGTATGGAACTGACTTCTATATCTACAGCATGCCCTCCATAACAACTAGCAATTTTCCATTCAGACTGCATCTGATTAAAAACACCCTCTACCTGTAACGCCAACTCACGGGTAGGTACTACAATTAATACTTGTACCTCTCCTTTGTTCTTCAATATAGATAATAAAGGAAGTAGATAGGCTAATGTTTTTCCTGATCCTGTAGGTGAATGAAGTATTAGGTCTTTAAAATTAATGCCTAAAGAAAGTACCTTTTGTTGCATTTCATTTAAAGAATCAATGCCTAATTGTTTTAATATTGTTTTCATCTCTCTTTTATTGTTCAATTATTATAACACAAAACGGTAGATGACCTGCACCTACCGTTTTATATATTCTATTTTAATAACTTATTATTCTCCGAAATCGTCAAATAACAAGTTCTCACGGGGTACACCTAAATCATACAACATTTTTTCAACCGCTTTACTCATAGGACCAGGCCCACACATGTAGTATTCAATTTCTTCTGGCTCTTCATGATTTTTCAAGTAACGATCATAAATCACAGAGTGAATAAATCCAGTGTCTCCAGTCCAATTATCCTCGGGTAGAGGCGAACTTAATGCTATATGAAATGAGAAATTTGGAAATTCTTTTTCCAATGCTCTAAAATCTTCCTCATAGAAAATTTCTCGCTTAGAACGTGCTCCATACCAATAAGAGATCTTACGATCTGTTATTTTTAGAGTTTTCAATAAGTGTAAAAGATGTGCACGTAATGGAGCCATACCTGCACCACCACCAATATACAACATCTCATTCTTTGAATCTAAAATAGGATGGAAATCTCCATAAGGTCCACTCATTCTTACTTTGTCACCTGGTTTTAAGTTGAAAATATAAGAAGAAGCAATACCTGGATTAACCTTCATAAATCCACCATTTTTACGATCAAAAGGAGGAGTTGCTATACGCACATTCAAAGTTATAACGTCACCTTCTGCAGGATAGTTTGCCATAGAATAAGCACGTATCGTGGGCTCATCGTTTACACAGGTTAAATCCCACATGTTAAACTGATCCCAATCTGCATGGTATTTTTTATCTACATCAAACTCTTTATAGTCAATTTTAAACTCGGGAATATCTATCTGAGCATAACTACCTGGAACAAAGTCCATATGCTCTCCTTCGGGCAACTTAACTATAAACTCCTTAATGTAAGTAGAAACATTTTTATTAGAAAGCACTTCGCAATCCCATTTCTTAACACCCAATATTGACTCATCAATTTGGATATTCATATCTTCTTTTACACGCACTTGACAACTCAAGCGCCAATTATCATTTTGTTCTTTACGTGTAAAGTGTACTTTCTCTGTAGGAAGTATTTCTCCCCCTCCATCCAATACCTGACAAGTACATTGGGCACACGTACCTTTTCCTCCACAGGCAGAAGATAAAAAGATTTGATTAGCTGCCATGGTTGAAAGTAAACTACTCCCTGGTTCAGCTATTACCTCCTTCTTTCCGTTAATGGTGATCTTCACTTCACCTGAAGGAGATAAGAATTTTTTTGATACAAGGAGCACAATCACAAGCAATAAAATAATGCCTAAGAACACCCCTATACTCGTTAATATTAAAGAAGTCATTATATTATTCTTTTTTCAATTTTATATACTTAATCCAGAAAAACACATAAAGGCCATAGCCATTAATCCTACTACTATAAAAGTAATACCTAATCCTCTTAATGGAGCTGGCACATTAGAATAAGCCATTTTTTCGCGTATTGCAGCTAAACCCACAATAGCTAAAATCCACCCTATTCCTGAACCAAGTGCATAAGTTGTAGCTTCACCTACATTCACAAATTGTTTTTGCTGCATAAATAATGAACCACCCATAATAGCACAGTTTACAGCAATTAAAGGTAAAAATATACCCAATGAATTGTAAAGACTGGGAGTATATCGTTCAACAATCATTTCCACTAGTTGCACAATAGCCGCAATTACAGCAATGAAAAGAATGAAGCTTAAAAAGCTTAAATCAACCCCTTTAACTAATGCATCAGCTTTTAGCACATAATTTTCTAACAGATAATTAATAGGTAAAGTTACTACCAACACAAAGGTAACAGCAATACCTAACCCCATAGCTGTTTTAACATTTTTCGATACTGCAAGGTATGAGCACATACCCAAGAAGTATGCGAATATCATATTTTCGACAAAAATCGATCTTACAAATAAACTTAAATATTCCATAGTTTTTTGAATTTAGAAGTAAAGTAATCAAGAGTTATAGAAACACTTAACTTTCTACTATCTTATTATACTTAATCTTCTTCTTGTAATTCTTTATGTTTATTACGCTCATACCATATAATACAAGCACAAAGGATTAAAGCCATTGGAGGCATTACCATTAATCCATTGTTTATATAACCTAACTCATAAACAGATTCAGGAATAACACGGAATCCAAAAAGAGTTCCCGATCCTAATAATTCACGGAAGAATCCCACAATTAAAAGAATTTTAGCATAACCTAAACCATTACCTACACCATCTAAAAATGACTCCCAAGGACCATTAGCCATAGCAAAAGCCTCTAAACGTCCCATCAAAATACAGTTGGTAATAATTAATCCAACATACACGGAAAGTTGAACACTTACATCGTAAGCAAAAGCTTTTAATATTTCACTAACAATAGTTACTAAAGCAGCAACTACCACTAATTGTACAATAATTCTAATTCGATTGGGTATTGTTTTACGAAGTAATGATATTATTACATTAGCAAAAGCAACAATTACCGTTACTGACAACCCCATAACCACAGCAGGCTCTAACTTTGCTGTAACAGCTAAAGCAGAACAAATACCCAGAACTTGCACAGTTACTGGATTATCCAAGGTTAATGGAGCAGTAAGTATATTTTTATTCTTTCTTGAAAATAATTGACTCATCTTTCTATTCTATTTTGCTGTTAAAAAATCATGATACTGACCTAAGCATTTTTTCAACATGGCATCTACACCATTTGATGTAATTGTACCTCCAGTTATTCCATCTACTTGATAAGTAGTATCCGAAACACGTCCAGCCTTAACTACACTCAAACCAATCTCATTCTCTTTCATTAGCAATTTGCCAATAAATTGTTCTTGAAAGTGAGGATCTGCTATTTCAGCACCTAATCCAGGAGTTTCACTCTCATGAGAGAAATAAACTCCATACACTGTATCTTTATCTTCATCTAAAGCTACATATCCCCAAAGAGCTCCCCATAATCCAGCACCATAAAGTGGTAAAACATACTTTGTTTGACCATCAATGTCACATACATATAAAGGTAATTCACGCTCTTCTAAAGACTTTGCTAACTCTTTTTTAACATCCACATCAAATCCTCCTTCATCAGCAATAACATTACCTGTTGAATTCATTATTTGATCTTGTTTTACTTTTTCATGAAATAAAGCTCCTGCTTCTTCGTCATTTTCAGCTTGAATATTTAAAGCAGTTAATATTTGCTTCATTTTATCTAGCTGTTCATTTTTCTCTTGACGATCTTTTAATGTAGCAGAAGTAAAAGCCAAAATAAACGCAACGATAATAACCATTACCGAAGCATAAATGATGGTATAACTGTTACTATTAGTATCTATCTTCATTTTCTTTCGGTTTTAATTCTTGTTTGTATTAACAGTTGCACGTTTTAATCGGCGGTTAATATTACTTTGTACCACATAATAATCAATTAATGGTGCAAAAATATTCATTAAGAGAATAGCTAACATCATACCTTCTGGATAACCTGGGTTTAATACGCGAATGACTATAGCCATTACTCCTATTAAAAATCCAAACAGATATTTTCCAGATTCAGTTCGTGCAGAAGTTACAGGGTCAGTCGCCATAAACACAGCTCCAAAAGCAAATCCTCCAAGTACTAAGTGCTCATACCAAGGCATATTTGCCATAGCAGTATCAGGACCTACAGTATTAAACACCCATCCCATAAATGCACCACCAACAAAAACAGAAAACATAATTTTCCAACTTGCAATTCCTGTAAAAATTAAGAGAATAGCACCTAAAGCAATGGCTATAATACTAGTTTCTGCTATTGATCCGGGAATTAGTCCAGTAACCATATCCCATGAAAATGGTGCGAAACCCATTGCATCTGTTGCCACAGATGCTTCTCCTAATGCAGTTGCAGCTGTTACTCCGTCAGGAATGGTTTTACCTAAACCTAAAATAGATTGAGAAGCTACCCATACCTCATCTCCAGACATTTTTGTTGGATAAGAGAAAAACAGAAATGCACGTGTTACCAAAGCAACATTGAAAACATTCATACCTGTTCCACCGAATATTTCTTTAGCGAAAATCACAGCAAATGCAGTCGCTATGGCTAATATCCATAGAGGACAATCAACAGGTACAATCATAGGAATTAAAATTCCTGAAACTAAAAAACCTTCATGGATTTCATCATTCTTCCATTGAGCAATAGCAAACTCAATACCTAATCCTACAACATAGGAAACAATTACTTTAGGCAATACAGCTAAAAAACCATAACCAAACAATTGCCAAAAAGAACCATCAAGTCCTACTGCTTTATAATGTTGAAAACCTACATTATACATACCAAACAATAAAGCTGGCACTAAAGCAAGAACAACAACAGACATTATGCGTTTACTATCTATTGCATCGTGGATATGCGTTCCCGATTTCGCAGTGGCATTTGGAACTAGCAGAAAAGTGCTGAATCCATCAAATACCGAATGAAATGCGCGAAGCTTTCCACCCTCTTCAAAGTGAGGTCTTATCTTATCGAGATAATTTTTTAACGCTTTCATTTATATCTTTTATCAAATTTAATTATTTAACACATTTCTTTACGTAAACGGTCTAACCCTTCGCGAACTATTTTTTGAAGTTCCATCTTTGATGAACATACAAATTCACATAAAGAAAAATCTTCTGGAGCAACTTCATAAATTCCTAGTTGTTCCATTCTATCTATATCGTTCGCAATAATTGACTTAATCAAAAACTCAGGCAGAATATCCATTGGAAATACTTTATCGTACTCATTAGACATAATCATGTTTCTATGTCCACCTTTTACACGAGCATCAAAAGTGTATTTTTTCTTTGGTAATAACCAAGTTAAATAAGAACGATTCACACTGAATTGCTTTAATCGAGGCATTGCCCAACCAAACAACTCATTCACATCATCTCCTTCCGGAATAACTGTTACTTGTGTATGCATTGCCCCTAAGAAACTATCTTTCTCAATTTTACGTCCTGTAAGCACATTACCACTAATGTAACGAAGACTTTTTGTTGTGTCTTTTACATTGGTCTCAAAAAGATCTGTTAGTTGAGATCCTACTATAACCTTAGCATAGCTAGGAGATTTTACTTCAGAACCTGTAATAGCAATGGTTCTAGTAAAATCAACTTTCCCTGTTTTAAACAAACGGGCAATAAATAGAACAGCTTCTGGATCAATAGTCCAAACTACTTCTCCAGCATTTATTGGAGATACATGGTGAATATGAACCCCTACATTACCAGCAGGATGTGGTCCATCAAATGCTGTTACAGTAACATTCTTAGCCTCTATTAAAGCTTTTGATTTGCTTTTTACAGAAATACCTAAATGGACCTTAGTGATTTTAGCTAACACATCTAATCCATACTGAAAATTTTCTTCTTGTCCTAAAAGTGCATATTCAAAACTGCGAGCTAAAGGATTACTGTCAAAAGCAGAAATGAAGATGGCTTTAGGTTTAGCCTTTGGATTAGCCACTACATCGTAAGGACGCTCTTTTAAAAAAGCAAAAAGTCCTGATGCTAACATCGTTTGAATAACATCTTCCCTTGAAAGGTCGGATAATTTCTTTACTCCAAAATCCACATATTGTTGCTCTTTGTCCGCTTCTACAATAATATTTAGAATTTTACGACGAGCTCCACGTTGGACTTGTTTTACAACTCCACTTACGGGCGAAACGAATTTTATTTCGGGGTTGTTTCTGTCAAACAACAAAGGTGTCCCCGCTTTGACCACCTCTTGCTCTTTCACTGCTACTTTAGGAAATATGCCAATATAGTCGTCTGGAATCAATGAATACAATTTGGGTTTATCCACTGATATCAACTCCTCTCTTGCTTTTCCCTCAATAGAAATGTCAAGGCCTTTACGTAACTTTATTACATTTGCCATGTTATCTAGTAGTTAATTAAAATAATCCATTCAATTTGTTCGCAAAAATAACAATTATTATCCGATTTCAACATAAAAAAAGTATTTAATACGGATTTATTTCCCTAATCTATATTTAGATCATGATAAGCCTATAATTAT
>JAAYSY010000009.1 GCA_012518235.1 Bacteroidales bacterium | reverse complement strand
TTGATCTTTAAAGAACAAACCTACAATGGCAACTGGAATCATAGATAAAATAATATTAACTACATATTTTGTTTCATCATTCCATTGAAATTTGAAAAAACCTTTGAATAACCATTCAATTTCTTTCCAAAGAATAACGATTGTACTTAGAACCGTTGCAGCATGAACAGCTATAGCAAAGGTTAAGTTCTCTTCTCCTTGCAGTCCAAAAAGGGCAGATCCTATAGCTAGGTGTCCACTACTACTTACAGGTAAATATTCGGTTAGTCCTTGAACTAATCCAAGAACTAAAGCTTCTAACCAACTCATATCTTATTTTTCTATTTTAGATTTATGTAAAATTCCATAAATGATTGAGATATAGCCCAAAAAACAGATAGCTGGAGCTATTTTTATTCGCCTAGCACTAAAAATATCAGGCTCAAAGTGAGTCTCTGTACAGACAGGTCCTCCCATAAGGAAAAAACCAGTTATAACAACCAACATGCCGATGGCTATTAAAATAAAGTTTGTCTTGCTGAATGCAAATGTTTGTTTGTTATTCATTGAAATCTGTTTTATTATAATGTTCTCTTTCCCTAGTTTTTTGATCAATACAATTGAGATTCTTTCATTCTTAAATATCTGTTGATTGAAAAGAAAGAGCAGACAAAAGTGATAAAGATACCAAAAACTAGTACAGAACCTGCAACAATTAGCATGATTTCGGGTGTAACCACCTCTATTAGTTCTGGATTATACTTAACCAGTAAGTAAGCTGACCCCAATAGTACTAAATTAGCCAAAAGGGCCGCTATTACTCCACTCCATACGTTACGTTTAATAAAAGGGCGTCGTATAAATCCCCAACTTGCCCCAACTAATTTCATGGTATGAATTAAAAAGCGTTGTGAGTAGATACCTAAACGTATGGTGTTATTAATTAATGCAAAGGATATTAGTGTTAATACCAAGGCTAAAACAAATAGTGCAATTGTGATTTTTTTGATGTTTTCATTCACTGCATTTAATAAGTCTTTTTGATAGATAACCTCTGTTATGTATTTAGATTGTTCGAGCTGATTTTCAATCTTAATCAGACTGTCTTGATGCGCATAGTTTGCATTTAGTTTTAACTCAATAGAAGCAGAGAAGGGGTTGTATCCTAGAAAATCCTTGGGGTCGGTTCCTAGAGCTTCTGTTTGTTCTTGTAGTGCCTGTTCTTTTGATATGTATTCTGCTTCTTTAACAAAAGGTTCTTTTAATAAATTTCGATGAAAAGCTTTCAGCTGATCTGCTTTTATAGGTTCAGCTAAGACTAAGCTAAAGTTTATATTTTCTCTTACATAGTCCGATAGATTATTAGCTGTAAGCACACAAAATACTACCATACCCAATAGTATTAATACCAATGTAGTACTAATACTAGAGGTGATGAATTGCATGTCAAGACGACCTCTTCTCTTTTTTCTTCTTTTTTTCCCTTTAATCATTAATGTTTTTTTCTGAAAACATAAATCATAGAGCTGCTTCTCTCTTTTTTAGCTAAAGCATGAAAGAATCCTTTCAATCCTACATAAAAACCTTTAAGCAGAGCTAAAAAGTGTTTTTGATTCTTTTCGCTTAAAATGCTAACATAAAAGCCATCAAAATGCATAGGATAATGTTCAGCTAACACAAATCCATGTTTTATTCCCCATTTTTGCATTGTCGTTGGACTAAAATGCCATAAATGACGAGGAACATCATATGCTGCCCATTTCTCTTTATAGTGATCGGCATCATATGAAGTATAATTAGGCACCGCAACAATTAATAATCCTTGCTCTATTAGTAAGTTGTGAAACAATTTAAAGAAGCCATCTAAGTCCTCTAAATGCTCCAAAACATGCCATAAAGTGATAATATCAATGGAGTTGGGTGCTAACAGGTTAATGGCACTCTCCTCTTTTATGTGTAGTCCTAGCCGTGCACGAGCTACAGTTCTAGCTTTTTTACTCTTTTCAAAAGCCTCTACTTCCCATTGTTTTGTTTGCATTTTATGTGCAAAATATCCCGTACCCGCTCCATAATCTAGTAAAACACCATTTTTATGAGGATATACTCGCTTAATGAGTTTTGCTTTTTTATTTAATGTAATAGAGCGTACCCAATGGTATAAGAGAGCCGTGAGCCCTCTATTCGTATTGGTGTGCGAAATATAGTTTTCTGATTCATAGTACGAATCTATTTTATCTTCTGATGGGAAATTTTGAGTGAAAAGAAATGAACATTTTTTACACTGCATCAAGACAAAACTCTCTTGGGATACTGTGTAATCTTTACAAGTATGACTAGTTAAAAACTTCTCTTTTCCACAAAGTGGACAAGAAGTAATGGTAACATATTCATTGTTTTGACTTTTACTTATGTTTTGCATTCACATCTCTTTCTCACAAAATACAAAGGCACTATAATCCCCAAATTTTATGCAAAATAACAAATAAAATATGGGCTTTAGCCTATACTTTAAGGACTTTTAATACAATCTATCGTAAAATACGATAAAAAGGGACTATTTTCATCTCTTGAAATTCAAATATTGAGAAACTTTACTATGTTTGTGGTTAGTAAATCAATTGTGTAATAAAAAAATGGAAAAAAAACAAAAACTGAGAAGATCTAGATCAGATAAAATGGTAGCAGGGGTTTGTGGTGGATTAGCTGAATATTTTGATCTTGATGCTTCACTTATTCGGATTTTATATGTTTTAGGTACTTTTTTTACGGCATTTGCGGGTGTCTTAGTTTATTTTGTTTTATGGATTTTGTTACCCATACAAACCTATGATGAAATAGATTAATTGTAGATCATTGTTAGTTATATAAAAGCTAGGCCCAGATTCTTCCGAACTAGGGCCTTTTTTATGTTTTGAAATTTGTACAGTCTGTTTCTTTCTTTATTTTATAATGACTCCTTTCAGTGTAGCCGAACTTACATCGTTAATCGTTACATTTACAAAATCACCTATTTGAGCATCTTCTCTATCAAATACAACCACTTTATTTTGCTCTGTTCTTCCAAAGAATTGCTTATTCGAACGTTTAGATACACCTTCCACTAAAACTTCATGTGTTCTGTTTATTTCTTGTTGATTTGCTAATTCCGACATTTCACGTTGAAGTTCTATAATTTCGTTTAAACGGCGTAGTTTAACTTCTTCGGGGACATTGTCTTCTAGATTTTTAGAGGCGTAGGTGCCAGGTCTTTCAGAATATTTAAACATAAAAGCAGAATCAAATTGGCATACTTTAATTAAAGAGAGTGTCTCTTGATGATCTTCTTCTGTTTCTGAATGAAACCCACTAAATAAATCAGTTGTAATACCACAGTTAGGTATGTATTTGCGTATAGCAGCTATTCGGTCTAAATACCACTCTCGTGTGTATTTTCTATTCATTAGTTTTAATATTCTAGAACTACCGCTTTGAACAGGCAGATGAATATGTTTGCATATATTAGCTGTTGATGCAATTACTTTTAATGTTTCATCACTCATATCTTTTGGATGAGAAGTGGTAAAACGTATTCTAGTATGAGGAGCCGCCATAGCCACTGATTTCAAGAGTTGAGGAAAGCTAATAACTTCTTCATTCTCTTTTTTATAAGCGTAAGAGTTTACATTTTGTCCTAAAAGAGTTATTTCTTTATAACCTCTATTTACTAGATCATTAACTTCTTGTAAAATACTATCTAATGTGCGGCTGCGTTCTCTACCTCTAGTGTAGGGAACGATACAGTAAGTACAGAAGTTATTACACCCTCGCATAATAGACACAAAACCACTAATTCTGTTTCCATAGATACGCGAAGGAATAATATCCTTATAAGTTTCTGTTGTCGATAGTTCCACATCCATGGCTTTTTCACCTGCTTCAACTGTAGCTATTAAATCGGGTAAAGTAAGGTATGAATCGGGACCTACTACTAAATCAGCATGGTGTTTCTCAATAAGGTCTTCTTTTACACGTTCTGCCATACAGCCTAAAACACCTATGATTAGCTTTTTTTCTTTTCGTAGTGAATTCAAAAACTCCAATCTATTTATAATACGCTGCTCCGCATTTTCACGAATAGAGCAGGTGTTTAGAAAAACAGCATCAGC
>JAAYSY010000319.1 GCA_012518235.1 Bacteroidales bacterium | reverse complement strand
TATATAAACATTACGGTCTCGATGCTCAGGGAATTACCCAACGAGTACTTTCATTCCTCGAGGATAAGTGAGAAGTCAATGAAGGCATACATCCTGGGGTTTGACCAAAGCACATCAAACACAAAAGCAATGCTCTTTAACGAAGCAGGTGATTTAGAGGCGCGAGTAGATCTTCCGCATAAGCAAATCATCAATGAATTAGGATGGGTTGAACACAACCCCGAAGAGATTCTGACCAATCTCTTTGCGAGCGCAGGACAGCTTCTTGAGCAAACAGGCATTGACCGATCTCTTATCAAAGCCGTAACGATTTCAAATCAGCGTGAGACTGCCTTGGCTTGGGATAGGAACACCGGAAAGCCGTTATTCAATGCGATTGTCTGGCAATGTGCTCGAGCAAAGGAGTTATGTGAGGATTTAGACGCGCACTCCTCTTTTATTCACGAGCGAACGGGTTTGCACCTTTCCCCGTATTTCAGTGCAGCTAAATTTGCTTGGATGATAGCTCATGTTCCCGAGGTTCAAGAAGCACACTCTAAACAACAAGTGGTTTTTTCTACCGTAGATAGTTTTTTGCTCTATCACCTCAGCGAAGAAAAAGTGATCAAAACAGAATTCTCAAATGCTTCCCGAACGCAACTGCTCAATCTTTATGCGTTGGATTGGGACCGGGAAGTCGCTTCATTGTTCGGGATTGATGTTGAAGCTCTTCCCGAGCTTTGCGACTCAAACACCCTTTTCGGAACGACCACTCTTAGAGGACTGCTCCCTTCCGGCGTGCCTGTTCATGGAGTGATGGGCGACTCTCAAGCCGCCTTGTTCGCTCAGGGCTGTTTTGAAAAAGGGGCTACGAAAGCGACATATGGTACCGGCTCTTCGATCATGATGAATATAGGATCATCCCCGATTCTTTCCAATGATTTGGTTACAAGTGTTGGATGGAGTATTGATGGTCAAGTAGTCTATGTGTTGGAAGGGAATGTAAACTATAGTGGGGCCACAATCAGCTATCTAATAGATAATCTAGGTATCCTTTCGTCTCCAAAAGAAGCCGGAAAGATAGCCTTAAGTGCTCAACATATTGATGGATTATATATGGTTCCTGCCTTCTCCGGATTGGGATCGCCATATTGGGATGCCGATGCCCGAGCCATCATCATCGGTCTCGATCGTCGCTCTACCCGTGCGGAACTCGTCAAAGCTGCGGAAGAGGCGATCGCATATCAAATCGCGGATATCGTCTTCTTGATGGAAAAGGAAATGGGATCACCACTCAAAACGGTCCATGCGGATGGTGGGGCGACGAATGACTCTTTTCTCATGCAATTTCAAGCCGATATGCTACAAACAGTGATAAAAATCGCATCGCTTGAGGAGCTGAGCGCTCAAGGTCCGGCATTTTTGGCTTTGATGGCCTTAGGCTTTTTGGAGCCTAATGACTTGAAAAATCGTCCACCTAAAAAGATGTATACCCCATTCAAATCAGTCTCAGAACGTGATCGGCTCTATAATGGATGGCTTGGTGCAGTCAAGAAAGCGCTCACCAAATAAGAGAAAGCGTCTTCAGGAATCTCCCTCAACCCACCGTCTGAACATCACCTCGGTCGAGCGGTTCATCTCCCGCATGAACGCGCTGGTGTGCTTGCGCCGGTAATAGAAGTCGGCGAGGGTGCCGGTGTTTTCATAGGGGAGGCTTTGGATCCTCCGCTTCTGCTCTTCGTGCTCACGGTAGGCGTATTCCATCTCCTTGAGGTGGGGTTCCCGGTAGGAGTCCTTCATGAAGATCGAGTCGACGGGGCAACGGGGGGTGCGTTTTACCGCGTTGTCCGTCTTGGGGTACCCGAAGATGACCATCGCCGCCGGGATGACGGAACCGCTTAAGTCCAAGAGGTCGCTGAGCTCTTCGAAGTTCTCGATCACGTCGCCGATGTAGCAGGATCCGAGGCCCAGGGCTTCTGCGGCGATCACGGCGGTGTGGGCGGCGATGATCGTGTCCTGGAGGGCGAGGTGGAGATCGCCGAGGCCGATCGGGCGGTAGGGCAGGTCGCTCGCCTTTTCGACCGCTCCGCTTTCATGATAATAGTTCAGCCACTTCTGGGCATCTGCAAGGAAGACCCAGACCAGCGGGGCCTTTGCGATCATCGGCTGG
>JAAYSY010000305.1 GCA_012518235.1 Bacteroidales bacterium | reverse complement strand
TTCAGCTTTTTGGTCCATCTTTATCACCTTCTATCTCCCCCTAAAAAAATACTTATAGGGGAATTATATTTTAAGGTGGACCAGTTTTCAATTGAAATGGTGGCCTACTTTTAGATTAACATAAACAAACCGAGTTTTATAAGAATATATATAGTTCAGGTACCTAATTATTACCCTTTGTAATGTCTTCATAATCTAACACGACTAAGGTTTCAATTGCACGACTTAAAGTGATTTTACTTTTTTTACTTTCCCAATTCCAAGCAAGTATGCCATCTGTATAATCTGATAAAGTAGGTTCAGCTTCACCGTATAATTTATTAAGTTTCTCGATATACACATCAATCAATTCTGAATCTGTATACTTACTATCAGATCCATTAAGCATTAACACCGTAATTTTATTTAATTTTTCATTCTCAAATTTATAGGAAACAATGCCATCAATACCTTGCATTCCTTCATAATCTGTAATATCAGCATTAATAATATTGTCATCTTCCCTTACACTTACATTATCATCTTCATCAACCATCGATTTTATATCTTTTAAAGATGTACCCCAAGAAATATTATTATATAATCCATCTTTTCCTTTACTTGAACTAATTAAATAGTAACTTCCAATAACAACAATAACAGCAAAAATTATTATTCCTAAAGTACTCCGTTTAATGTTTTTCTTCTTTCGAACAGGCACATTATTTTCGTTATCTTGCTTAGCATTAACTTCTATTTTTGTACCACACTCCTTACAAAACTCATATCCATCTGGTGTTTTAGCTCCACACTTACTACAAAACATATATTTTTCCCCCTTTTTGTTTATTTAACTTCTTTTATTGATAACTCAATATTTTTAATTTCATTATCATATTTATACATAATTTTAAACTTTCTTGATTCTCCGACCTCTAAATCAGTTCCATTAGTCCAATCAGAATCTACTACATTACCTTTAGAATCATAAAACTTGGCTTCTATTTTAAAATACCTTATTTCTTTACTCTGGCTTAAATTAGTTACAGATCCTGTAATATAAATATAATTCCCACTTTTCTCTTGAATCCAATCAGAATTTATTTTTATATCTGATATTGTGGGGGTAGACAAGTACTCATCCATAGCCTTTTGATATTTATAGTCTTCAATCTCTTTCCTTGTATCTTTGATGCTCTTTTGTTCTACTATTGTTATATATACCACAAAAATTGCAACGATTAATAGTAATCCGACTAAAATTATACAGTAAACCTACCCTATCCTAGTTGTATCAATTCTTATAGCTGTTTTTGCCAGTTTGTCATACTTGTCATTAAGTAAAACTCAATTGACTATATGATTCTTTTTCTTTGTTCGATTGAATTATCAAAAAAAACCCATAAAAATAACTCCTAAAGTTATTAATAGTGATAAAAATGTAGTAGTTTCTTTTGCATAGTACTTAGTTTTAGTTATCCATGTTCCTGTTTTCATTTGAAGAATTCGAATAAATTTTTGTTTTATTGTTTAGAATCTTCTATGTTATCACGGTTTCTATCACATTCCTCACAAAAGAAAACTGTTGGACTGCTTGTTTTATTCTGACATGTATCGTTTTTGCCCATACACCAAAATTCCCCCTCAGAAGAACTACCAGAATCCTTAGAGGAATATGATTTTTCTTTTTTAACAGATTCTTTTTCTAAAACATCTCCAATAACTCCTATCTGAGACATTGCCTCCGAAAGATTAATAGTATCAGTTGCTTCACTTCCATAAAAATCATTTAAATTAGAAATGAACCATGAATAATCTTTTTTAACTATGTAATCATTCTCAACCCAACTTTGTATCACACCTGTAACAATGTCCTTCTTTTGACCCTCTGTCATCGATAACCAATCCTCTCCATTGGTATTACCAGCTGTTTTTGACCAAGACTCATCATTACTATTATTTTTTGAGTTCTGGGTAATTACCTCTTCAGAATTAGTTTCTTTTGTTTCATCGGTTGTTGCATTACTATCTTTTGTAGTTGAATTATTTGAATTACTACAACCTGTTAAAGATAAAACTAGAGCAACTAATAATACAAGTAATAGATTTTTTTTATTCATTTTAATTCCTCCTTTTAAATTAGATATAATTTAGGCGTTTGCAAAACGCCATAACCCGCATAAATGCGGGAGCTTTTTTTCATAAAATAATATAACTCCTCACCGATTTATGGTAAAATTGAAGTACCAAGCAACAAATCTACCAAAACCCG
>JAAYSY010000058.1 GCA_012518235.1 Bacteroidales bacterium | reverse complement strand
TAGCTGGAAACATGGGTACAGGAGCAAAGAATGTTCTTGAACAAAACAACATTGAGGTTATTAGAGGTTGCTCTGGAGATATTAACGAACTTATCCAATCTTATCTTCAAGGAACAATATCAGACTCTGGAGAAGGTTGTTCATCACATGGAGAGAATCATGTATGCTCTCACAATCACGCTTAATTGTAAAAAAGAGTATTTCGTCTCTTTTTGATATAAGAAATTAAAATAGGCCTAGCAGTGTAATATGTATAGGCCTATTTTTATTATTTTTTAGTTTATGCTTTACTTTTTAATTGCAACTCTTCTAAACGTTGAACGACATGCTCCACAGTAGGTAAATCTGCAGGAGCCCAATTTAACTCTAGTAACTCATCTTTTAAGCACCAACGTATCGTATGATGCTCTAAACATTCTGGGGAGTTATTCTCATCTAACAACGTACACCAAAAAGTGGAAAGCTCAATTTCAATGGTCGAATATTGAAAAGGAGTAAAGGTTATTTTTTGATGCACTTTAATGGTACAATTCAGTTCTTCTTTGATTTCTCTTATCAGCGCTTCCTCACAACTTTCACCTTTCTTTACCTTTCCCCCAGGAAACTCCCAAGAAAAAGACAAATCACTTTGTTCTCCACGCTGTGCACAAAGAACCTCTCCTTTTTTATTAATAATCACAGCCCCTACTACGGAGATAACTTCATTTTTTTCTTCTGCTATATCTGCCATAGTAGTAAAGAAAATAAAAATAAATGGGCTTCCAAAACAAAATTCTTTCAAATAGCAACCTCAACTTAATATGACTAGGGCATATGCTACACATGACTAGGGCATCTATGGAACATGCCCTAGTCATAAAAATAAAGCACTTTTCACAAAAAAAGATTCAGCAAACAGGTTATACAAGCAACATAAAGGGCTTTTTACAAGAATAACCTATTAGAAATATTTAATTTTAGTTTTTTACACTATCTTTCGGTGCCCTACTTTATTTTTCAACCAAATAAGTAGTTAAAAAAATGTTTTTAATTAATCAACAGGTTATAATTATGAAAATGAAACATTTGTTTTTCTATTTCTTTATTTCACTTTTTGCTACAACTGCAGCTAATGCACAAATTAAACAAAAAATAAAAAACATAATTACTACAGAAGAAACAAGTGATAGTCTAATTACAGAATCCAACTCACTCACTGACAGCTTACGTGGAAGTGATTTACAACAAGCCATAGATAGCATGAGCTTAAAGTTGGAGTTTTCTCAACAGAAAGAGTTAGAACTTCAAATGGAATTAGAGCAGATTCGTTTCTCAATGGCAAGCGCCGATTCACTAAAAAGAGCAAAACAAAAGCAAAGAATTGATTCTTTACGAGCTACAACTCCTGGTTATCCTGTCGTAGTAGACAAAGATACGCTTTACTATCTCTATACAAACAGAGGAGGACACGCCCCTTCACAACGAGCTAAAATGAATGAAGACGAGATACTTAAATTAGGTAAAATATTGACTCTACGTCCCGACTCTCTATTCATTGAACACAGCGACTTTGTTAGTGACATTATGTATGGCGATCAAGTAATTTTAACGTTTACAGATCAAGATGCTTTATGGGCTGGATATGATCGTGAAACCTACACTAAAAACATACAAGCTAAAGTAATTACGAAACTACATGACTTAAAACAACAATTTGGACTATGGACAATGATTAAACGAGTGGGTCTTCTTGTTATTTTAATAGTAGCCCAGTTCTTTTTAATCAGAGGGACTAATTGGGTGTTTAGACGCGTTAGAGCTCGTATACGACTTCTTCAAGATAGTAAACTGCGCCCAATTTCATTTCATGATTACGAATTCTTAGATACCCCAAAACAAGTAAAACTTCTAATTTATGGAGCTAGCTTACTAAGGTACGTACTAATTATCATTCAGTTATTGATTACTATACCTTTACTGTTTTCTATATTCCCTCAAACAGAAAACATAGCTATGAATTTGCTATCGTATGTTTGGTTTCCTATTAGAAACATTTTTTGGAATATCATAAACTACATTCCTAATCTGTTTACTATTTTAATTATTTATTTTGCTATTAGATACACTGTTCGATTTGTAAAATACTTGGCTAGTGAAGTAGAAGAAGAAAGATTAAACATTAGTGGTTTTTACTCAGATTGGGCACAACCCACATTTCAAATCATTCGGTTTTTACTTTACGCCTTTATGGTTGCTATGGTTTACCCATACCTACCAGGATCAGAGTCGGGCATTTTTCAAGGCGTATCTGTTTTTGTTGGTTTAATAGTTTCTTTAGGATCAACCTCTGTTATAGGAAATATAATGGCGGGAATGGTGATGACCTATATGCGTCCTTTCCAATTAGGCGATCGAATCAGATTAGATCAAACAGTGGGTAATGTTATTGAAAAAACCGTATTTGTTACTCGAATAAAAACGCCTAAGAATGAAATAGTAACAGTTCCCAACTCTTTTGTTATGTCTTCTAAAACCATCAACTATAGTGCTTCGGCTCGTAATTATGGATTAATTATGCATACAGAGATATGTGTGGATTTTTTAGTTCCATGGAGAAAAGTACACGAGCTTATGATTGAGGCGGCTCTTGAAACTGATTTAGTTTTACCAGACCCTAAGCCTTTTGTTTTAGAAACATCGTTAGACCCCTCGTACCCCATCTACCAAATTAATGTCTATATTAAAGAGGTTGATAAACAAGCGGGTATTTTAGCAAATTTACTTGAGAACATCATCGATAAGTTTGAACAAAATGGTTACGATATTGCCACACCAGACTATGTGGTTAATAATCTACACCACATGAATAAGAAGATAGATAAAGAGTAAACTCTGTATTATTTTCTAATAGAAACAACAAGGGATAGCCTTAAATACCTTAAAAGCTATCCCTTAGTTATTATATTCTGTTGAAGTAATTTTATCTAGACTTGTAAATAGACAAGATAATAAATTAATAAAGAAAGAAGAAAGACTATAAAGAGTTTAGCCACTTTCTTAATTCACCAGTCCACAGTTTTTTATACTCAAAGGAGTTAGAAAATCCAAAACCATGTCCCCCATCAGGATAGATATGTAATGAGGCAGATACCCCAGCATTAAGTAATCCCGTATAATACATTAAGCTATTTAATGGTGTAACCTCCTTATCATCAGCAGTTAAAGCTATAAAGGTAGGTGGAACATCTTTGTCCACATGCATTTCTAGGGAGTATTGATTCGAAGTACTATAAGTTACTTGGCGACCAAACATTTTAGTTCGTGAAGGTAAATGAGCTAAATCTTGCTCCATACTAATAACAGGATAAAGCAAAATTTGAAAATCAGGACGTTCATTCTTAGGGAATTTAGTTGCTGCAGTAGCAGCTAAATAACCACCAACAGAACAACCCATAACCCCTAACTTTTTAAATCTAAATCGCTTGGAATTGCTCCGCATAAAGTCCATAGCAGCTTTTAAGTCCTCTTCAAAGAAAAGTCCATTTTCCTCGGGTAGTTGATATTTCAATATAGCCACAGTAACCCCTTGCCTATTAAACCAATCAACAAAATCGGTTCCTTCCTCCTTAAAATTTATTTGTTTAAACCCTCCACCCGGACAAAGAATAATAGCTCGACCTCTCGATCTACGAGGAGGATAAACATATAAAGACGATTGAGTTACATTTGTAATTGCTCCATTTGCCAATCTTTTTTCTTGACGTAATAAAGAACGATCTTTTTCGCCCCTTACCCATATATCTAATTGTGGTTTTTTATTTCTCATCCAATTCTTTTTTAATTTCCAATATTCCACTTAACGTAATTTGAGTAAAATTGGGGAATGTAGCAACAGCTAATCCCTCCATTTGCTCTTCAGTAAGTGTAGTTGTTATACCTATAACAAGAGCTCCCGATGCATCGCCAGCCTTTAACCCCATTAAAGAATCCTCAAAAACAATCGTATTTTGAGGTTCAACTCCAAAATGTCTCATTCCTAATAAAAAACAATCAGGGTCTGGTTTTGATTTTTTAAAATCTTCGGCAATAAAAATAGCATCAAATAAAGTGGGAAGTTCAGGGTGAACTTTTAGCACTCTATTCATTTTCTGTCGGTTAGAGCTAGTTACAATAGCACAAGGTACCTCTTTTTGACGTAATTCCCTTATAAAATCCTCAACTCCTGCAATAAAATCGTAACTCATCTGTTTTTCAAAGACATTTAAATCACTTTTTATCTGTTCTTGACACTCAGCAACTGTTGAAAAGTAACGCTCAAAAATCTGTTTTAAAGTAGTTCCCTTAATTAAACGTCCAAAGTTCTTCTTATCTAAATACTTCTCTCCTACGGCGTCCCAAAATTGTGTGTATTGGGTTTCTGTATCTACTACAACTCCATCAAAATCGAATAAAACTGCAATTTTTGTCGATCTATTCACCATACTTTCTTCATAAGTGTTTAATTATTACTATTTTTGCCAAGTTTATCAAAGGTGTAAATAATCATTGGATGAAACAAATAATTTATACCTTTGATAATCAAAAAATAAACACGATCTTATCTAGATATGGCAAAAAATAATCCAACAATTTTAGGAAGAGCTCCTATTGGGAAATTACTATTAGAGTATTCTATACCCGCTATTATTGGTATGACTCTAACCTCCCTTTATAATATTATTGATAGCATTTTTATTGGACATGGAGTCGGTGCTATGGCTATCTCAGGACTAGCAATTACATTCCCTTTTATGAATCTAGTAGCAGCTTTTGGAGTTTTAGTTTCAGCAGGTGGATCAACTATTTCATCTATTCGTTTAGGACAAAAAGACACAAAAGGTGCAACCAAAGTACTAAATAACACATTAATGCTTTGTTTAACTAATTCAGTACTATTTGGAGGAATATCACTCTTATTCTTAGACCCCATATTAATAGCTTTTGGTGCAAGCGAACATACGCTACCCTATGCTCACGATTTTATGAAAGTTATTCTAATGGGTACGCCTATTAGTTACACTATGATTGCTTTGAATAATGTAATGCGAGCTACAGGGTATCCTAAAAAAGCGATGCTCACCTCTATGGTTACCATAATCTGTAATATTATTTTAGCCCCCATCTTTATATTCAAATTCCATTGGGGTATTGAAGGGGCAGCCTTAGCAACCGTTATTTCGCAGTTCATTGGTATGTGTTGGGTGGTTAATCACTTTAGAAATCCTCAAAGTTATATTCACTTCAAAGCTCCCGTATGGAAAATGGAGTGGCCTATTATTAAGAACATCTTTTCCATTGGTATGGCTCCCTTTTTAATGAATGTGTGTGCTTGTGTTATTGTTATCTTTATAAATAATAGTTTACAGCGCCATGGAGGAGATTTAGCTATTGGAGCTTATGGTATAATTAATCGATTAATAACTCTATATGTGATGATTGTGGTAGGACTCACAATGGGGATGCAACCTATTATTGGGTATAACTTTGGTGCATTAAGATATAACAGAGTAAAGAAAACACTTAAACTCGGACTTATTGTTGCAACGATTATTACTTCCAGTGGCTTTTTGATTTGTGAGATCTTCCCTCGGGGTATTGCCTCATTATTTACAAGCGAAGAAAACTTAATTGATATGGCAGAGGCTGGACTGCGTATTGCCATTGCCATGTTCCCTATCATTGGCTTACAAATAGTAATTACTAATTTCTTCCAAAGTATAGGTAGAGCCAAAGTAAGTGTATTTCTATCTCTTTCAAGACAATTATTATTCTTATTACCTGGGCTAATTCTTTTTCCGCGTTTTTGGGGAATTACAGGTATTTGGCTTAGTATGCCCGTCTCAGATTTTCTGGCTACAGCAACAGCTATAGCCATGTTGATTTACTATTTGCGCAAATTTGTTGAAGACGAGAATGCTTAAAGAAATCAATAAATAGATTCATTTTACAAAAATGAAGAGAGCTATTCTATTAAAAAATAGACCATATTTATTATTTTTGTAACATTCCACAAATAAAAAACTTTCAAAAATAACATTTTATGATATTCTCATCCGAAAACATATTACTTATTGGTTCTATATTACTTTTTGTAAGTATAGTAATTAGTAAAACTGGGTCTCGTTTTGGTATTCCTACCCTTTTATTATTTCTATTTGTAGGAATGCTATTTGGATCGGATGGACTAGGCATTCAATTTCATGATATGGCTGATGCTCAATTCATAGGAATGGTTGCATTAACCATCATCTTATTTTCTGGAGGCATGGACACCAAGATAGAAGAAATAAGACCAGTATGGAAACCAGGTGTGGTTCTTTCTACGCTCGGTGTATTTTTAACGGCCTTATTAACTGGATTATTTATTTGGTTCTTATCAGGTATGAGCTGGAGTAATATAGAACTACCTTTAACCACTTCATTATTGTTAGCGGCCACCATGTCATCTACCGACTCTGCCTCTGTATTTGCCATTCTACGATCACAAAAAATGAACTTAAAGCATAACTTACGGCCTATGCTAGAGTTAGAAAGTGGTAGTAATGACCCTATGGCATATATGCTTACTATTGCTTTAATTCAATTTATTCAAAGCACGGGAAATAGTATGACAGGTGTTGCCTTTGCTTTTTTCATTCAGTTTATTGTAGGCTTAGCTATTGGGTATATCATGGGACAAGCCATTGTGCTTCTTGTTAACAAGCTTAATATTGGAAATCAATCATTATACCCCATTTTAGTCCTCTCACTAGCTTTTTTCACTTTTGCAATAACCGATTTGTTACATGGTAACGGATACTTAGCAGTATATATAACAGGAATCATAGTCGGTAATAAAAAAATTATGTTCCGCAGAGAAATAGCCCGATTTGTAGATGGATTCAACTGGTTATTTCAAATTATTCTGTTCTTAACTCTTGGATTACTTATTAATCCCAGCGAACTACTAGATGTTGCCTTAGTAGGACTCTTAATTTCTCTATTTATGATATTCCTAGGACGTCCTTTAAGTGTGATACTCTGTTTGTTACCCTTTAGAAAAATACCACTAAAAGCCAAACATTTTGTATCATGGGTAGGCTTAAGAGGTGCAGTACCTATTATTTTTGCAACTTATCCAGTTATTGCAGGAGTAGAAGGATCGAATGTTATATTTAATATTGTATTCTTTATTACACTCGTTTCATTAATCGTACAAGGTAGTAGTATTCCTTATGTAGCCAAATTCTTAAAGTTATCTACCCCACTAGAAGAAACAGGAAACGCATTTGGTGTTGAACTACCTGATGAGTTAGAAACTGATTTATCCGATAAACTTATAACAGCAGATATACTTAAGAATGGTAATACCTTGAAAGATATGAATTTACCACAAGGCACATTAGTTATGATGGTAAAACGTGGAGATCAATTTCTTATTCCAAATGGAAAGTTAGAATTACAAGAAAATGATAAGCTTCTCCTTATATCAGAAAAACGCGAGGAGCCAATGACTGATTCTCAACTAGAGAGCTAAACTCTTAAAAAGAGTTATTCAATAGTGTACATCTGTTAATAACATAATAATATAGAGTTCAAAAATCTAATTCATGTTATAAAACATGCGATTATAGGTCCAATATTTGGAGCGAATCCGAAATCCACTTATATTTGCATTGTGTTTTTCATAGTATTAGATTTAAGGTTAACAAAAGATTGGAGCAAAGCGTTGCTCCAATTTTTATTTTAAACCTATTCAGACATTACTCTTTGTTTTCACATTCAGAAATAACAAGAAAGAATAAAAACACATTACCAATCAAAAGAGTAAAGTGATAAAAAACAGTTGATTATTTTGTCTAAATGAAATAAAACTGCTATTTTTGTGCATTATTATTCCTACCCGGGTTCTTTAAGCGTTTTTCAGAGAAAAAATCCACCCGACGGATATCATTTATAATTGTATTTATAATGTACGCAATTGTAGAAATTAATGGTCAGCAATTCAAAGCAGAAGCTGGCAAGAAATTATTTGTTCACCGTATTAGAAATGCAGAAAACGGTGCAACTGTTGAGTTTGACAAAGTTCTTTTAATAAGCGCTGATGGCAAAACAACTATTGGTACTCCTGTTATTGAAGG
Source organism: Bacteroidales bacterium (assembly GCA_012518235.1). GTDB lineage: Bacteria > Bacteroidota > Bacteroidia > Bacteroidales > Bacteroidaceae > Bacteroides_E. The sequence continues at coordinate 4,307 of JAAYSY010000058.1, read as the reverse complement.
AGCAAAAGTAGTTTGTGAAGTTGTTAATCCTTTAGTAAAAGGAGACAAAGTATTGGTGTTTAAAAAGAAAAGAAGAAAAGGCTATAGAAAATTGAATGGTCACCGCCAACAATTTTCAGAAATTACAATTAAAGAAATTATAGCTTAATCGTTTAATTATTAAAAAGTAAAAAGAAATGGCACATAAAAAAGGTGTCGGTAGTTCGAAGAACGGCCGCGACTCGGAAAGTAAAAGATTAGGCGTAAAAATTTTCGGTGGTGAAATCTGCAAAGCAGGAAACATCATTGTACGTCAAAGAGGTACTTCTTTTCATCCTGGAGAGAATACTGGTATCGGCAAAGATCATACTCTTTTTGCCCTAGTAGATGGTACAGTAAACTTTACAAGAGGAAGAAATGACAGAAGATTTGTATCTGTAATTCCTAACGAAGCTTAAGCTTAGAAGATACAAAACAGAAATAAGGAAAGGTGTTACTTAAAAAAGTAACACCTTTCTCTCTTTTAAAGTCCAAACTCCTATTTTATTCTATTTTTATGTATCTTTGTCTTTTAGTACAAAATAGAAAAATCATTATATTTATTTAGATATGCTAACTATCAAACAGATTACTGATGATAAAGAAGCAGTAATAGCAGGACTTAAAAAAAAGCATTTTAAAAATGCAGAGAAAGCAATTGACGAAGTAATAAAGCTAAACGATGAAAGGAGAAACTCCCAAAGTCAATTAGATGAACTTTTGGCGCAAGTAAATCAACTATCAAGAAACATTGGTTTTTTAATGAAAGAGGGCAAAAAAGAAGAAGCCACTGCAATAAGAAACCAAGTAACTGAAATTAAGGAAGAGTGTAAAGTATTAGAAGATACTATGAAAACTGCTTCTGACCAGTTACAACAATTGCTTTATGATATCCCGAATATACCCTATAGCATAGTTCCTGAAGGTACAGCTGCCGAAGACAATGTGATAGTAAAAGAAGGAGGATCAAAACCAAACCTTGATAAAAAAGCAGAACCCCATTGGGAGTTAGCTAAAAAATATGATATTATTGACTTCGAATTAGGAGTTAAAATCACAGGGGCTGGATTTCCTGTTTATAAAGGCAAAGGAGCTCGTTTACAACGCTCACTAATAAACTTCTTTTTAGATGAAGCAAGAGATGCTGGCTACATGGAAGTAGAACCTCCATACGTAGTTAATGAAGCATCAGGATATGGTACAGGTCAATTACCCGATAAAGAGGGACAAATGTATCATGTGGGAAAAGAAAACTTATACCTTATTCCCACCGCTGAAGTTCCTGTTACAAATATCTATCGCGATGTTATATTAAATGAGGCAGATTTACCTATCAAAAACTGTGCGTATTCTGCTTGTTTCCGTAGAGAAGCTGGATCGTATGGAAAAGATGTACGTGGATTAAATCGACTCCATCAATTTAATAAAGTAGAAATTGTTCGCATAGATACTCCAGAACATTCTCAAGAGTCATTACAGGAAATGTTAGATCATGTAGAAGGGCTAGTAAAAAAACTAGAACTCCCCTATCGTATTCTAAATCTTTGTGGTGGTGATATTAGCTTTACTTCCGCAGTAACCTATGACTTTGAAGTATACTCTGCTGCACAAGAAAGATGGTTAGAAGTTAGCTCTGTATCTAATTTCGATTCCTACCAAGCAAACAGACTTAAATGTAGATATAGAACCGAAGATAAGAAAAATGAACTGTGTCATACATTAAATGGATCGGCATTAGCATTGCCACGCATATTAGCTGCTATTCTAGAAAATAATCAAACCGAAAGAGGTATTAAAATTCCAAAAGTATTGGTACCCTACTGCGGCTTTGAATGGATTGAGTAATTACAGCTACAAAAAAGAGTAGAACTAGCTACTCAAAAATTATACGTCAACCCACAAAATCTAAGATTGAAAAATGAATAAAATTATAAGAAAAGAACAACTTTCGGAACGAGTTTTTAAATTTGAAGTAGAAGCTCCATTAATAGCTAGAGCCCGAAAAGCAGGACATTTTGTAATTGTCCGTGTAGGCGAAAAAGGCGAAAGAATGCCTCTAACTATTGCGGGTGCAGATACTCAAAAAGGAACGATAACTTTAGTAGTCCAAAAAGTAGGATTGTCTTCTAAAAGACTTTGCGAACTTAACGAAGGAGAATATGTTACAGATATTGTAGGGCCACTAGGACAAGCTACTGATATTCAAAACTTTGGTACTGTTATTTGTGCAGGAGGTGGTGTAGGAATGGCTCCCATGCTTCCTATTGTTCAAGCTTTAAAAAGAGCTGGTAATAGAGTGATAACAGTTATTGCGGCTCGTTCTAAAGATTTAGTTATTCTTGAAGATGATTTTAGAGCTGACTCTGATGAGGTTATCATAATGACTGATGATGGGTCATATGGTAAAAAAGGGTTAGTTACAGTAGGTGTGGAGGACGTACTCAAAAGAGAAAAAGTAGATCGTTGCTTTGCGATTGGCCCTGCTATCATGATGAAATTCATCAGTGAACTGACTAAAAGATACGAGGTTCCCACCGTTGTTTCATTAAATACAATCATGGTAGATGGAACAGGTATGTGTGGAGCATGTCGTGTAACAGTTGGTGGTAAAACAAAATTTGTTTGTGTTGATGGTCCTGAATTTGATGCTCACGATGTCGATTTTGATGAAATGTTAAAACGCATGGGGGCCTTTAGAGGTGCAGAAACAGAAAAAATAGATACACCAGCAGCAAAACTACCTAAACAAGAGAAAAAAGCTTTCGTGGCTCCTAATCTTGTTACTAGTGATCCAACTGAAATAGAAACTGATAAAAGTAGAAATGCAGAATGGAGAGTTGAGCTACGCAAAGAGATAAAAGCTAAAGATAGAACAAATCTAGAACGTTGTGTAATGAACTCCCTGGATGCTGTATATCGTTCAACAAGTCTTAAGGAAGAGGTTAATCTAGGATTAACTAAGGAACAAGCAATGAAAGAGGCTCAACGTTGCTTAGATTGTGCAAACCCTGGTTGTGTAGAAGGCTGTCCTGTTGAAATAGATATTCCACGCTTTATAAAACATATTGAAAAAGGTGAAATTATAAAAGCAGCTCAAACATTAAAAGAAACAAGTGCTCTTCCTGCTGTTTGTGGACGTGTATGTCCTCAAGAGAAACAGTGTGAAGCAAGATGTATTCATGTAAAAATGAAGAAAGCACCTGTTGCCATTGGACACTTAGAGCGATTTGCTGCGGACTATGAAAGAGAAAGTGGTGAAATTGCTATCCCAACTATTAAACCAGCTAACGGAAAGAAAATAGCCGTAGTAGGATCGGGGCCTGCTGGTCTTTCTTTTGCAGGAGACATGATTAAAGAAGGTTATGATGTAACTGTATTTGAAGCTCTTCATGATTTAGGAGGAGTATTAAGATATGGTATTCCTGAATTCCGTCTTCCTAATGAAGTTGTAGATGTAGAAATAGATCTACTAGCTAAAATGGGAGTTAAATTTATAAAGGACTGCATTGTAGGAAAAACTATTAGTGTTGAAGATTTAGAAAAAGAGGGTTTCAAAGGTATATTTATAGCTTCTGGTGCTGGGTTACCAAACTTTATGAATATTCCTGGTGAAAACTCAATCAATGTATTATCATCTAATGAATACCTAACTCGTGTAAACTTGATGGATGCTGCTGCTCCTGACGCTGACACCCCTATGCCTTATGGTAAGAATGTAGCTGTTATTGGAGGGGGTAACACAGCTATGGACTCTGTACGTACAGCTAAACGTTTAGGTGCTGAAAGAGCTATGATTATCTATAGACGTTCAGAAGAAGAGATGCCTGCTCGTTTAGAGGAGGTTCATCATGCAAAAGAAGAAGGTATTGAATTCTTAAACCTGCATAATCCTATTGAGTACATTGCTGACGAACAAGGCAAAGTAAAACAAGTCATACTTCAAAAAATGGAGTTAGGTGCACCTGATGAGTCAGGTAGAAGACGTCCAGTAGCGATAGAAGGAGCTACTGTAACTATTGATATTGATTTAGCTATTGTTAGTATTGGTGTTTCACCTAATCCTATTGTTCCTAAATCAATTAAAGGATTAGAGTTGGGCTATAAAGATACAATTGTAGTAAATGAGAATATGCAAACTTCTATTCCAACCATTTTTGCTGGTGGAGACATTGTTCGTGGAGGTGCTACTGTTATTTTAGCTATGGGTGATGGTAGAAAAGCTGCAGCTGCTATGCATGAACAATTAGATGCCTAAACTCAAATAAATAGAAGATAAACATAAAAGTTTT
>JAAYSY010000057.1 GCA_012518235.1 Bacteroidales bacterium | reverse complement strand
TCTGTACCTAAACCATCTTGATTAGTTACCATAACCAAATCGAAGTCTAGCTTTTCTTGAATAAAGCTGAGGTTTCTCATCATTTTAGGATAGAATTCTAATTTCTCAAAAGAATCTAACTGATAATCAATAGGAGGTTCTATAACTAAGGTTCCATCACGGTCTATGAACAAAAATTTCTTTTTCATTTGTACAATTGTAAAAAGTTAAGTAATTGAGTGTTTTCATCAGGAGTACCAATAGTTATGCGTAAGCAATCTTCGCATAGTACTACAGAGTGACGATTGCGAATAATGATACCCTTTTCTACTAAATAATTATAAATAGCATTTGCATCAGTAACTTTTATTAAAATAAAATTAGCATCCGAAGGGTATATTTTTGTAACACACGTTGTTTTTTGAAGCAAACGGGCTACACGTTTTCTTTCTTCTTTAATTTCGTTAATCCATTTTTCAATAGTAACTGTGTCTTTTAATAAATTGAGAGCGTAGTTCTGTGTTAACTGATTGATATTGTAAGGGTATTTCACCTTGCTTAATAACTGAATGATTTCAGGAGAGGCAAAAGCCATTCCTAAACGAACAGCTGCAGCTCCCCAAGCTTTTGAAAAAGTCTGAAGAACTATTAAGTTGGGGTATTTATTGAGTTCTTTTGTAAACGAAGGAGCATCTGAAAAATCTATATAAGCCTCATCGACTACCACTAAACCCTCAAAGGTTGTGAGGAGTTTAATAATCTCTTTTCGGTCTAAATTATTCGCCGTAGGATTGTTAGGAGAGCATAGAAAGATAATTTTAGTTTGTTTATCTGTCTTTTCTAGCAAAGCATGAGTACAAAACTGATACTCATCATTTAATAAAACACTACGGTAGTCTATATCATTAATATCAGCACAAACTTTGTACATTCCATAGGTAGGAGCAATAGCCACTACATTATCTATATTGGGTTCACAAAACACCCTAAATAGCAAGTCTATTGCTTCGTCGCTTCCATTGCCTAAGAATATAGATGAACTAGCTACTCCTTTAATTTCACTAATTTTTTTCTTTAGTTTATTTTGAGCAGGATCAGGGTATCGATTGTATGGAGCACTATATGGATTTTCGTTAGCATCTAAAAAGGTCACATTATCACTGCCTTTGTATTCATCACGTGCCGATGAATAAGGAGTTAGATTCCAAATAGTTGGACGAGTTAAATCTTTTAGGTTTCTCATTTTACTTCTTGTTTTTTTGTAGCGTTTTTAATCGTAAGGTCACTGCATTTTTATGGGCATCGAGTAATTCATTTTGAGCCAAAACCTCTATTGTAGGTCCTAGTTTTTGTAACCCTTCTTGTGTTATTTCTTGAAAGGTTGTTTTTCGCACAAAACTATCTAAACTTACCCCACTATAAGCCCTTGCATGTCCATTGGTGGGAAGTGTATGATTAGTTCCCGAGGCATAATCTCCAGCACTTTCTGGAGTATATGAACCTAGAAAAACTGATCCAGCATTAACCACTAGTTTTGATACCTCATGATAATTTTTCACTTCTACTATTAAATGCTCTGGGGCATAGGAGTTAATAATATCCATTCCTTCTTCTATAGATTGAACAAGGATGATTTTACTATTAAGTAAAGTTTTCTCTGTTAATTCTCGCCGAGGAAGATTTTTAAGTTGTTTGTCAATCTCTTCTTCTACTTCTTGAATAAGAGTTTCGTGGGTAGTAACGAGAAGAACTTGACTGTCTATACCATGTTCAGCTTGAGAGAGTAAGTCAGCAGCTACAAAAATAGGATTTGCTGATTCATCGGCCAAAACGGCAACTTCAGAAGGACCTGCAGGCATATCTATAGCAACATTTTTTAAGCTAACTAATTGTTTGGCTGCTGTAACATATTGATTACCCGGTCCAAATATTTTATAAACTTTAGGTATGCTTTCTGTTCCGTATGCCATAGCTCCAATGGCTTGTGCTCCACCTACCTTATATATTTTGTTCACTCCAGCCACTTGTGCTGCATACAATATAGCAGGTGCTATTTTCCCTGAAGTATTAGGTGGTGTACATAATACAACTTCTTTGCATCCTGCTATTTTTGCTGGAATAGCCAACATTAAAACAGTGGAGAAGAGGGGAGCTGTCCCTCCAGGAATATACAACCCTACTTTTTCAATAGGGATAGCTTTCCTCCAACAAGTAACCCCTGCCATAGTTTCAACTTTCTTTTCTTCTACTTGTTGGGAAGAGTGAAATTTATAAATGTTTTGGTAGGCTACTTTTATAGCCTCTTTAAGAGCTGATGAAACCAGTGTGTTTGCTTCTTGAAGTTCTTCTTTTTTTACTAATAAGCTATCTAGTTTTATTTTATCAAACTTTAAGTTGAACTCATAAAGAGCATCATCTCCTCTCGATTTTACCTCATTAAGTATTGTTTGTACTTGAGTAAATAGATTTTCCGATTCTATTTCGGGACGCTTCAATAAATCATCCCATTGATCAGGCGTTGGGTATTTTATGACTTTCATTGTATCTTTTTTTTGAATTTAAGGTATCATCTTCTCGATAGGAAGTACTAATATACCTTCAGCACCCATATCTTTTAGTTTACCTATAATATCCCAAAATGA
>JAAYSY010000304.1 GCA_012518235.1 Bacteroidales bacterium | reverse complement strand
TCGAAAGCTTTTTCGCCACCGCTATATCAATTACCTGCTTTGTTTTTCCAAGACCTTGCTCATCCCCCAAAAGAAATCTATCATGCTTTAATCCAAATTCAAATCCCTCAATCTGATGGTCAAAAGGATTGGTTTTGAAATTAAATCCTTTTGGTATCTTGACCTCTTTTGGTGCTAATGCTTTATAATCTCCAGTTATTGTAATCTCTTTATCTTTTACTGAGTTGATGATTTGGGGTAATTTATTCGCCGGTATCTCCCATTCTTTATTTGCTGCGTGCCAAAATCTGCTGCTTTGCTTTCTCATCAATCCCACCAATTCTGCATCATATGGAAAGCTTATAAATGCACTTAAGTCTCCATTGACTTTCTGAGCTTCCTTAATCTGAATGCTTATCATCTTTATCCCTCCTCACTTTTTAACAAGTTTTCTGAGTTCTTTAATATTTGACGTTTAGTCGCTTCCAAAATTTCTTTACGTCTCCATTATACTCAAACTTGGTATAATTCATTTTGTCGATTTGGTTAGCTTTATAATGGACTAGTAATTGAATCAGCTCTTCCTTTTTCCATTTGCTTATTGTCTTGAGGGCCGAGGGATTTACAAATCCAAACTCCTGAATAATTTCCATCAGCTCTGCCTTATTTTTTGTCTTGAGAAAATCTACCAATGGTTGTACTGACTCTATACCTTTTCCAAATCTTTTAAATTCCTTTTTCATTTTATTACCTCCTAAGTTTTTATAGTTTTTTAAAGTGTTTTTAACTTCCTTCCTCAATAATATTATATAACATATTAAAACATAAATCAACTGTTTTTGTGAAAAAAAATAAAGCCCCAGTTATATTTGAGGCTTTATCTGAATATACTTATTATTTAATTACATTTTCAACTACCAATACTTTTGCCTGCTCATTTGATTCAAGATATTTTTTCATTTGAGCGACCGCTTCTTCAATTAGGTTATCAATAGTCTTTGGAGTTAATATAAATTTAGCAATAGCTGGTAGCTTTTCATATAGCCAAGTGGTTACGGCTGCATATTTTAATTGGCCAGTTCCTCCACCAAACTCGGCTTCGGCCTTTGTTACTAAATAGAATAGAATCTGCTTAGCATAATATCCATAACCCTTTCTTACTAATACTATTAAAGCTACTATGAAAAGAATAACGAATAAAACACTATCCCAATAAGCTGCTAATAAATCTAACATAGTTATTCTCCTTTCTTAAACTAATTTAACATCCTTCTTATATACCCAGCTTATAATTTCTTTCAATAAAACTCTATCCCCACTTATCTGTTGAACAGTATAAGTATTATTTCTAACGAAAGAAGGAATATTTTGTCCGGTTGCATATTTAGTTCCGGTTACCTTTACTTTGGAGCCTACCTTTAATGTAGGAGCCTTTATATTACTTTGTACAGGAGTTCCTGATTCAGTGGTAATATAAGTATCAAAGCCTGCAACTTTTAACCTCTTGGCCATTGTATCAGCATTAGCTTTTACTCCAAACGCTCCAACTTGAACCTTATAAAGATTTCCCACTTTTACCATATAGGTATCAAACCCAGCTTTCTTGAGCTTAGCCTCTAAAGCATTTGCATTAGCTTTATTACTAAATGCTCCAGTTTGAACTCTATATAATACTTTAGAGTCTGGTTTCGGTGTAGGCTTAGGAGGGTTTAATCTCTTATTAACTTCTGCAGCAATATAAAGATGTTTACTATATAAATATTCTCCCGGACAAGATTTATTAGCAAACCATCTATGAACAGTCATGTTTTGCTTATCTACTTGACCAATGAGATTCTTATCACCTTTCCATAGAAGTTGTTTAATACCATTTCTTTTACATATATCAACACAAAGCTCAATAGTTGCTTCAAGAGCTTTATCTGTTACTGCGTAAGGATGTTTGGTATCACTTGCAACTTCAATAGTAATCGCTCTATTATCATTTGCACTTGAAGATGTGCACCAAGAACGGTCTTTTTCTTCAACATACATTCCAATCCTACCATCATACCCAACACCATAATTAGAAGAAGCTTTTCGAGAGGCTGGAGCAAATACATTTCCAAGAGTTTCAACAGATGTCTGTCCTACTACACAATGAATAGTAATAGTATCAATTTTATGATTTCTTGGGCTTGTCTTATTAGGCGATATCTTTGTATAACTTACTAACGGGCTATTACTCATCTTCATCTTCTCCTTTCCCGTTTGATAAT
>JAAYSY010000303.1 GCA_012518235.1 Bacteroidales bacterium | reverse complement strand
TTAGGATGCTCTGTTAGGATGCTCTGATAGTAGAATATCTGTAGATAACTTATTAAAAGCAGATATGGGTGAAGTCTTTGTTCATCGCAACATTGCTAATATAGCTCCTAACAACGATTTTAACTTCATAACCGTAATAAACTATGCGTTAACACATCTCGAAGTAAAACATGTCATTGTTTGTGGTCATTATCACTGTGGTGGCATTAATGCAGCAATGGAGCATAAAGACTTAGGATTCCTTAATCCGTGGCTGCGAAACATTAGAGATATTTACAGATTACATAGCGAAGAATTAGATGCTATTCAAAATGTAGTACAGCGCAATAATCGTTTAGTCGAGATAAACGTGGTTGAACAGTGTGTAAACATTGCTAAAACAGTTGACTTCCAAAAAGCATACAAAACAAGAGAAGTATATCTTCATGGATGGGTTTTTGACCTCAAAACAGGTAAACTTATCGATATGAAAATAGATACTGACCTTATTATGAATAAAATAGAACGAATTTATAGAATGGATTAGAACTACCCATTAAAACCACAAGTTAGTAAATGGTTTGTTTAATGTGTTCTCGTAGCCTATGATATTATACAGCTCAATCATAGTGCTACGAGATTTTTTGTTTAAATCTTAATGTAACATGTCAGACAACTTTTTTTAGTCTCTTCTGTTTACTTAATAATGGACTTTACTTAAGATATGATTATAACACCATGAAAAAGCAAATCTATAGTTTATCTCTATTATTTATTAGTATTCTTTTTATTCCATCCTCTCCCCTTTATGGGCAGAGAAAAACACCCGACGATATAATAGGAGAACTTTTGCAACAGAATAATATTTTTGAACTCAATCGTCAATATCCTATCTATAAAAATAGGATTAACCCTCGTCTTAAATCGTTAGCTTCTGCTCTATTACATAATGCTTATAATGAAATAGACCCAACGATTGAGGCTCTAGAAGAACTGGTAACTAATCATCCTGATTTAGGTATAGATAATGCATTGAATCTGATTAACCTATGGGGTAATCTACTAATTAAAAAAGGAGAATATAAAGAAGCTTACACTCTCATAACAAAACAATTAGCTGATAAAACTGTGCAACAACAGGCTAATGGAACGACCTTGATTCATCTTAAAAACACGCAAAATAAAGCGAAAGCTCTTCAAAAGCAACCCAAAAGTTCCTTAGAACGATCTGCAACCCCTAGTGTGGTTTCATTAATAGATGGCAATAAGGTTCCTGTTCAAGTTAATGGTAAGGAGGCTCTTTTTATTTTCGATACGGGAGCTGATGTTCCTGCTTTTGTTTCAAAACAATTTGCTGAAGAACATCACATAAAAATATTCAATCAAACAATTACTACTGGAGGTGTTGTTGGTAGTGATTATACACAAATTGGATTTGTGGATAGTCTTAAAATTGGAAATCTAGTTTATCGCAACTTTTGGACCTTAGTAGCTCCCAACAATCAAATACTGTATAATGATACTGTTATTGCTGAGGTAGATGCTGTACTAGGTCGTCACTTTATGGAGAGGGTGGGAGAATTTCATCTTTATTCTACAGAAAACAAAATAGTGTTTCCCGTTCGTCCTACTCCCCCACCTCAAGAAAAAAACTTATTAGTGATTAATGGTCAACCTTATATTGAAGTCAAACTTAATGGAAAAAAGTATCCTTTACACCTCGATACGGGTGGAGGAATTGCTTTGTACAGTAAATATTACAACGAAAATAAATCTTGGATTGTAAAAAGAGGAATAAAAGATGTATTAGGCATAGGCGGATTTGGTGGAGCTAAACAGCTTTCTATCTATATGTTACCTACCATGGAATTGACCATTGCAGGTGTACCTACTTTTTTAGAAGAGGTTCCTATTTATACTACTGATGAAATTAGAATTTCACAAGATGGTTATGGTATGTTAGGTATGGATATTTTAAGTAGATTCTATAAAGTAATAGTTAGTTTTAATAATCAATTTCTTAAAATAGAACGTTTATAGTCCCTTGTTATAGCACTTAAAACAGACATTAAACAAAAATAAAATAAGGCTAGGTGCCTATTTCCATTCATCTAGGACATCTCACTCAACGGTCTAGGACATCTTAGTTGGATGCCCTAGACCGTTAAATAAAGTAAAGTAGTAAACCCTCTCATTTCAAGCTATTCCTTTTCTTCTCATTCTTCTATAGATAAAGAAAAACCAAAGGGGAAGAATAGTTCCTTTACATAAGGTTGAAATGGCTATAGCCCACCACACGCCCATAATGCTTCCCATTGAAGTGGCTAAATACATAGCTAATGGAATACGCAACAGATTAAAAGTCATACTAATAACAGCAGGTTCAATGGTGCGTCCTATTCCATTAAACATACCTTGTGAGGTTAATTCTAACATTAAAAACACTTGCACAGTACCCATAGCAAAAAGATATTGAGCACCTGCATTCATGGCATCTTCATGTGGAACAATAATTCCAAATAACTCACGACCATAAAACATAAAAGCAAAACTGACTATAACGCCCATGGTTCCAAGGATACGCAACGTATATTTATAGGCTTGCACACCTCGTTCCATTTTTTTAGCAGCAAAGTTTTGAGCTACATAAGCAGTTAGAGCAGTAGAAAATCCCTGCGACGTATTCCATGTAATCGCCTCTATTTGCCCTCCTGTAGTCTGAGACATCATTCCCAAATGTCCTCCGTGTATAGAAGCAATACGTGCTAAGGTTAAATTAATTATAGCATATAAACTATTCATAGCCGATACAGGAGCCCCTAAAAACAACACTCTTTTAAGATAAGGTTT
>JAAYSY010000302.1 GCA_012518235.1 Bacteroidales bacterium | reverse complement strand
GGAGGTGATGGAAAAAACACCTTCAACATTTCTACCACTTCTTCTTTTGTAGTAGCAGGAGCAGGCTATAAAGTAGTAAAACATGGAAATATGGGTATGACCTCTATTAGTGGAGCAAGTAATTTAATGCAAGAGTGTGGAGTAAAATTCTCTACTGATGCAGATAAAATTAAAAATAGTCTAGATAAAAGTAACATAGCCTACCTTCATGCCCCACTATTTAACCCAGCAATGAAGGTTGTATCCCCTATTCGTAAAGAATTAGGTGTAAGAACCCTATTTAATATATTAGGACCACTGATTAACCCTATATTACCTAAATATCAATTACTAGGTGTTTATAATCTCTCACTATTAAAATTATACACCTATACCTATCAGACTAATTCAACCAACTTCTGCGTGGTCCATAGCTTAGATGGATATGACGAAATATCTTTGACTGATCAATTTATGGTTGCTAATCGATATGGTGAACACCTTTATACTCCGTCAGAACTAAACCTTCCCTTTTCTAATGCTAAAGAGTTAGAAGGTGGATCAACACCACAAGAAGCCTCAAAAATATTCTTCAATATTTTAAACAATAAGGCTACTCCATCGCAAACTAACACAGTAATAGCTAATGCAGCTTTTGCTATTCATACCATGGAAGCTAATAAATCACTAGAGGAATGCATAGATCTAGCTAGAAACTCCATTACAAGTGGTAAAACAAAAAATGCTTTTCAAAAATTCATTCAGCTAAACAGTTAAAATATGAATACCTTTTTATCAAAAATAATAGCTCATAAACGGGAAATACTAAAACTACAAAAAGAAACAATTAGTTTAGAGCACTTTAAACAAAACCTAACTGATAGAACTCCTATATCTCTTCTCTCCTCTTTACAACAATCAGCCAATGGTATAATAGCAGAATTTAAAAGGAGTTCTCCATCACAAGGAAACATTAATAGGTCGGCTAACCTATTAAAAACTATTAAACTCTACGAAAAGTCTGGAGCTTCTGCTCTCTCTATACTAACCGAAGAGAGATTTTTTAAGGGGAGTCTGTCGGACATAAAAAACATTAGAGATAAGACCTCCCTACCTATTCTCCGAAAAGATTTTATTATCGATGAATATCAAGTCTATCAAGCGAAACAAATAGGTGCTGATGCTATATTGTTAATAGCCTCTGCCTTATCGCTAAATAAATGTGTTCAATTAAGTCGAGTAGCTCATCATTTAGGTTTAGAGGTTTTACTTGAGATTCATGAGGAAAAGGAACTAGAATACCTTAAATGCCAACCCCATATAGTAGGTATAAACAACAGAAATTTACACTCATTTGAAGTGAGCATAGATACTTCTATGCAACTCATAAAACAAATACCTACTGATTATTTCACTATTTCAGAAAGTGGTATAGATAACAAAGAGACCATAAGAAAATTAAAAGAAAGTGGTTTTGATGGTTTTCTAATAGGAAGTGCTTTAATGCAATCGTCTAAACCTCACAGTCTTTTAGGTCAATTTACAAGCCCTATAATTCAATGAAAAAAGTACTAAAGGTGTGTGGAATGACTCACTCATTAAATATTAAGAAAGTAGAAGCTATAAAACCTGATTTTATGGGATTTATATTTTACCAAAAGTCTAGTCGTTTTCTAAAAGAGCCTCCTTCTTATTTACCTACTAAAGTAAATCGTGTGGGTGTTTTTGTGAATGAGAAACAAGAAACAATAAGAGAAATAGCCAATCTATATAGTCTAGATTACATTCAATTACATGGAAATGAATCGCCTATTTACTGTAAAGAATTACAACAAGAAGGATTTAACCTAATCAAAGCTTTCCAGATAAGCTCTATTAGCGATCTGGAAAACACTACTAATTATATAAATAGTAGTCAGTACTTTCTTTTCGATACCCCTTGTAGTGGATATGGAGGAAGTGGTGAACAATTTAATTGGGATTTACTACATCAATATGAAAATTCAATCCCTTTTTTCTTAAGTGGAGGTCTTTCATTGAAAAGTATCTCAGAATTAAGAGCTTTTACACACCCCAAACTAATTGGATATGATATCAATAGTCAATTTGAAATAAAACCAGGTATAAAATCAGAAGCTAAAGTAGAATTATTTAAAAATCAACTAATAAAATACAACTTGCTATGAATAGAATAAATAAACTTTTCCAAAAGAAGGAACAAAATATACTCTCCATTTATTACTGTGCAGGATATCCCACCTTAGAGAGCACAACTACTATATTAGAGAGTTTAGAAACAAATGGAGTAGATTTAGTGGAAATAGGAATACCTTTTAGTGATCCATTAGCTGATGGAAAAACAATACAACAAGCAGCTAAAATAGCTTTGCAAAATGGAATGACTTTACGCTTACTCTTTGAACAATTAAAGGACATACGTAACTCAATACAAATACCCTTAGTCTTAATGGGTTACTTTAATCCTATTTTAACTTTAGGTTTTGAAACCTTCTGTAAAAAGTGTGATGAATGTGGTATTGATGGTATCATTATACCAGACCTTCCTTATGATTTCTATAAGCAACATTTTAAGAAAATAATAACTAGCTATAAAGTAGAAATAATACCTCTTATCTCACCTGAAACAGATGTTAATCGCATTCAAGAAATTGATAACGAAACGAATAGTTTTTTATATGTTGTGTCTTCTAACGCCATAACGGGAGCTCAACCCAATTTTACCCCTGAACAAGTCCACTATTTTTCCTCAATAAAAGAATTGAACTTAAAAAATCCACACCTCATAGGATTTGGAATTAGCAATTATCAAACAGCACAAAAAGCACTTAATAATGCAAATGGTATCATCATTGGAAGCAAATTTATTAATTTACTAAACACTCATAATGACGCCTCTTTAGCTATACAAAAGCTAAAAGAAGAGTTATATAACAAATAAAACATAATATGGAAGTCTTATATAAATTAAAGTCGAAAAAATAAAAAGTATTTATGAGTTACGCTGTATCTATAAAAAATGTATATTTGATTTATAAACATCAAAAAAGTCCTCTTTATGCAAGAAGATAAACCCTCCATTCTATTGATTTATACTGGTGGAACTATCGGAATGATAGAAAATGAAACTACAGGTGCATTAGAAAGTTTTAACTTTGAGTACCTTATGGAGTATTTTCCTCAAGTAAAAAAATTAAATCATAACATTGCATCTTATTCATTTAATCCACCTATTGATTCATCTGATATTGAACCTCAATCTTGGGAGATTTTAGCTGAAATTATTAGTAACAACTACGAGAGTTACGACGGATTTGTTATTCTTCATGGTACCGATACGATGGCTTATACTGCTTCAGCCCTCAGTTTTATGTTGGAGAACTTAAATAAACCCGTTATTTTAACAGGATCTCAACTTCCAATCGGAATGTTAAGAACCGATGGCAAGGAAAATTTAATTACTTCAATAGAGATAGCTGGTGCTAAAGATGAAAATGGAAATCCAATTGTACCAGAAGTCTGCATCTTTTTCGAAAATAAACTCTTAAGAGGAAATAGAACTACAAAAATTAATGCGGAAGAATTTAGTGCTTTTCGTTCATTTAATTATCCTGCTTTAGCTGAAGCAGGTATTCACATTAAATATAACAAAGCATTGATCAAAGAATTCAAAAGCAAGTCACTAATAACTCATAATAAGTTTAACCCCAATGTTGTTATCTTAACTTTATTTCCCGGTATTCAAGAGGAGATAGTCCATTCTGTTTTACATGTAAAAGCTATAAAAGCAGTTGTGTTAAAAACCTATGGGTCTGGTAATGCTCCTCAAAAAGATTGGTTAGTAAGGGAATTAAAAGAGGCTATAGAAAGAGGAATTATAGTAATAAACATTACGCAATGTGCTGCGGGAGCTGTTGAAATGGATCGCTATGAAACAGGTATACAGTTACAAAAAATTGGGGTTATTAGTGGATATGATTGCACATCGGAATGTGCTATCACAAAATTAATGTTTTTATTAGGTCAAGGATTTAACACACAAAAAATAAGACAACTTATGGAAACTAATCTTGCTGGTGAACTAACTCTTCCTACTTATAAATCTTAAGTCTTTTTATCACCCTCATTTGCTTTTAATAAGGTCTAGGGCATATTGGTTGGATGACTAGGGCAAGTACATTGGATGCCCTAGTCATCCAATCAATAGGTCTTTAATATACTCCCAAATTAAAAACAGAAAGCCGAGATGTTATCAAATGTTAACATTTTGGATTCTATTCTACTTTATGAATCTATTTTATCAAAAAAATAGATACCTTAGTAAAACTCTGATTACTTAACGGGAAGATACTCTATATCTTTTTTTAAGTATACCTGTTTTACCTCCCCGATTATTCAAGCAATCACTTTTTTTAATTTTAAAATATTAAGACCCAAATGAAAGCAAAGTGTTTTCTATTAAACGGTCTATCTGTAGCCGCTACACTCAGCTTGCTAATGATTAGCTGTGTCAATAAAATTGCAGATGAGTCTATTATTGAAGTAGGTAATACTCCAATCCAGTTATCAACCAACATCTATTGTGTGCAGTCTCGCGTTATGGAAAACAAGTTTCAAAATAATGATGCTATTGGCCTTTATGTACTAACTCAACCTAATAAAATAAAGGATGAAAGATACATTGACAATGCGATACTTATTCACTCCTCTTCTGATTCTTTTGAAGCAGAAGACACACTTTATTATCCTAAACAAAAGGTTCTCTGTGATTTTATTAGTTACTTTCCTTATCAAAAAGATGGGTTTGCTATAAATCAATCAAATATAGAGGTAAAGATTAATAAAGATTTATCAAAGGCTGATAATTATTCACAATCCGACTTTATGGTTGCAAACACACAAAACATAGAAGCATCTAATCACCCTATAAAATTGACTTTTCAACACAAAATGGCTAAGCTGTATATTAAAATAAAACCCAAAAATGACAATAAAAAAATAACAGATGTTCTTTTTTCTTTTCCTAAAATAACCTTAAATAATTTTTATACCCAGGCAACATACAATCTTGAAAACAATGACTTTTCCAACTTTCAAGCATCGAGTAACATCTATCCTTTTGGTGAATGGTCAGTAGATAATAACTTCTTAATAGGTAAAGTAGTTAATCTTTTTCCACAAAAAATAGGAGAACAGCAATCTATTACGATTGACGTTGATAATGAAAGCTATTCTTGTTTATTACCTGCTGATTTATCTTTAAAAATGGGGGAAATTAGTGAACTTACCATAAACTTTACGCCGTCTAAAGGAATTGAAGTTGAAAGCTTTCACCCATTAATTGCAGATTGGAAGAAAGGGGAAAATACAGAAATAGAAAATCAACAAATGTATAAAGAAATATCTCTTTCTGAATTAAATTTCCAGTCTTCAAACATCTATCAGTTACTATCAAAAGAAAGAACTCCAATCTATGAAATTACAAAAGAGTTATTACTCTCTGATACAATGAAAGGACAAGCTATTGTAGCTTATCCAATAGAAAAAGGATCAACATTACTAACAAAAGGAATTGTTCTAGATATTATAGGAAACAACCAACCTATACATGGTGGAACAATAAGTTGGAATGCATTGAAGAACACTTTTGAATATACTGAAGGTACTCATAGTCCTATACACTCCTTTTATATCGATAATAATAATCAACTCGTTTTTGATACACCAGAGAACATTCAATCTGTTTATCTTTGTAACAAAGTGTTGATTGATAAAAGAGGAAAAGAAATTAATAATTATCCATTAGTGAAAATAGGAACTCAATATTGGATGCGTAGTGAATTGAAAACAGTGTTTTATAATGATAATAGTAAAATGGAGATATCTATTGATAAAATAGACCCTACTATTCCATCCGTAATAAAAACCAAGAAACATCCCGATCTCTATTTTTATAACGATAAGTTAGTACTAACAAATAAAGTTGCACCTGAGGGTTGGAAACTCCCTAACCAACATGACTGGGATATTCTTATTAACTATATACAAGGGGATGTATCTTTATTGAAAAACACAGAATGGACAGAAAGCGAGGAATCATACTTAACAGGTTTCGATGCTAACAAAACGAGTGCCTTCATAGAGGGTGTTTATCGAGAAAACTCTTCATCAACATGTTATTGGCTTATCAATGACAACAACCCATCAGAGCTCCTCGATAATTCAGCAGGACTGCTTGGATCTAGGCCCGAATACTCACCTATTCCTAATATGGACACTAAAGCACTTTCAATTCGTTGCTTATTAAAACAGTGATTATTCTTATTAAATAAAAAACTCCCCATGCAGTCAAATGAAGTGACCCCCAAAAGTTGGACGGTTAATAATATTTTAAGCTAGGGATTGGAACTGAGCTCGGTATTGTACCGGGCTCTTTCCATTTAATCTATGCTTTATTCTTTTATTGTTATAATACTCTATATACTCATCCAAAGCTTTAAT
>JAAYSY010000301.1 GCA_012518235.1 Bacteroidales bacterium | reverse complement strand
CAGCTTACTTAGAAGAGGTTGATAAAGAAACCAATCGTTTGATAGAGTTGAATCATCGAGCCATAGAAAAGCTAAAAGAGTATAAGCAAGTATTGATAGACCAAGCGGTGCGTGGGGAAATTTGTTTAGTCTAAAATAAGCCTTTCTTTAGTTTTTTATTAGTAAATTGTTTAGATAGAATTAGAATTACACTACCCAATCATGAGTATACAGAGTAACACCCAAGAGATAGCCCTAGAACAAGCCATAGAAAAGAGTTTAGCAGGATGTAATACCGAAGAAATACAAAATAACAATCTATTACAAGAAAGTACTCCACTTTATGGAAATGCTGCAGATTATGTAATAGGTAGTCCCAGTAATTATGACAAAACGTGGGGTATAGATAAAGTGTATTTTTGGCAATTCTTAGAGCACACGCAACCTAAAGAAGTAGCGAAAATAAAAAAACGTCATACCAATTGGAAAGATGTTTTGTTATACCAATGCGACCTTTTGATTAAAAGATATGGGGTGCTTTATCTACTTAAAAAAGGATTACGATATGAAGATGTTCATTTTTCTCTTTTTTATCAACCCCCTTTAGTCTCTAGTGCAGAAAAGGTAAAAGAGAATTTCAAAAAGAATATTTTTAGCATTACTCGTCAGCTTACTTACTCTAATGCAAATCCAGGAGAAGAGGTAGATGTGGTTCTATTTATTAATGGGTTACCTGTAGTTACCATGGAGTTAAAAAATGCTTGGACAGGGCAGACAGCTCGTTTTCATGGTGTACGTCAGTATAAATACGATAGAGATACCACCCAAACACTTTTTCAATTTGGTAGATGTTTGGTGCATTTTGCTGTAGATACCGACGAGGTTTATATGACCACACAATTAAATGGAGAGCATACCTTTTTCTTACCTTTTAATAAAGGATGTAATAATGGAGAGGGGAATCCTGTAAATCCTAAGGGACATAAAACGGCTTATTTGTGGGAGGAGATTTTAACGAAAGAGAGTTTGGCTAATTTGGTACAACACTTTATTCGTTTTGATGGAAAAGACAAAGACCCACTGAATAAGCGTACGTTGTTTTTCCCTCGCTATCATCAACTCGATGTGGTTAGAAAAATGATAGCTGATGTGCAGAAAGAAGGAGCGGGTAAAACTTACTTAATTCAGCACTCGGCAGGTTCTGGAAAGTCGAACTCCATTACTTGGGCTGCCTTTCAACTGATAGATGTTACCCCACTTTCTGTAGAAGCTGCTAAAGGGAAAAACTTACAATCACCCATTTTTGATTCAGTCATTGTGGTTACCGATAGGAGGTTACTCGATAAACAGATACGCGATAACATCCACAATTTTACAGAGGTGAAAAATATTGTGGCCCACGCAACTAATTCATCAGAACTACGAGAACATATTGAAGCAGGAAAACGCATCATTGTTACAACCATACAGAAGTTTCCTTATATGGTTGAAGAGATTGACGATATGAGCGACCGCAAGTTTGCCGTATTAATTGATGAGGCTCATAGTAGCCAAAGTGGAACGGCAGCGGATGCAATGAATAGGGCAATGGGGAGTGTTATAGAAGTGGAAGAGGGGGTGTCGGCCATGGAGACTTTGCAACATTTAATGGAGGCTCGTAAAATGTGTAACAATGCCTCTTACTTTGCTTTTACCGCCACACCTAAACGTGCTACACTGGAGCGGTTTGGTGAGAAACAACCCGATGGGAAATTTTTGCCTTTTCATCTTTATAGTATGAAACAAGCTATTCAAGAAGGCTTTATTTTAGATGTATTGGCCAATTACACTACCTATAAAAGTTACTATGAAATTCAAAAGTCTATAATAGATAATCCACTATTTGATAACAAGAAGGCGCAAAAAAGGTTGAAGCAGTTTGTGGAAAAAGACCCTTCGACCATTGCTATGAAGGCAGAGGTTATATTCACCCATTTTTTTGAACATGTTTTTCGTCCTAAGTTGCTGAAAGGAAAAGCCAAAGCTATGGTTGTAACTCAAGATATAGAGTCCACTATTCGTTATTATAAAGCGCTTAAAAAAATAGCTGCACAATATCATCACCCTTTTAAACTGTTAATAGCTTTCTCAGGTTCAAAACAGGTGGATGGTATAGAATATACTGAGGCCCAAATGAATGGGTTTCCTGAGTCAGAAACACGAGAGATGTTCGATAAAGACGAGTATCGCATGTTGGTGGTAGCCAATAAGTATTTAACAGGTTTCGATCAGCCTAAGTTAACAGCTATGTATGTAGATAAGCGTTTGCAAGATGTAATGGCAGTTCAAGCTTTATCTCGCTTAAATCGTTCGGCTAATAAGTTGGGCAAAAAGACGGAAGATTTGTTTGTACTTGACTTTTTTAATACGGAAGAGGAGATCAGAAATTCATTCCAGCAATTCTATACCTCTACTGCTTTAGAAAAAGCAACTGATGTGAATGTATTGCATGAATTACATGAGCAAATATATCAGGAACCAGTATTTACTTTTGATGAGGTAGATCAGTTTGTTGAGTTATTTTTTAGCGGAGCGGATGCCCAAGCATTAAGCCCATTAATAGACCGTGCAGCCCACCGATTTAATGTAGAGCTAGATTGGGGGGACGAGGATAGGGCGGACTTTAAGATTAAAATAAAGCACTTTATTAAAGTGTATGGTCAGATGGCTGCTTTGTTACCTTTTGATATTCTTTCGTGGGAGAAGTT
>JAAYSY010000300.1 GCA_012518235.1 Bacteroidales bacterium | reverse complement strand
CAGTTTAATTAGCTTTATTTGGATAGTTAGGTGCAGCATTAGGATATGTACCTGGATTTGTTTTTAATTCTTCCAGAACAACTTCTATCGCTTTATTTAATTGTTGATCTTCACCTGCATATTCTTTAGCTGGATCATTATCGATTACTATATCTGGGTCTACACCATAACCTTCAATGATAAACTCAGAACCTTCAGCATTAAAATGAGCAAACTCAGGTCTATTTAAGGAGCCTCCATCTATAAAGGGGAGTGAACCACGTATTCCAACTACACCACCCCAAGAGCGGACTCCTATAATTTTACCTAACTTATGATATTTGAACTGATATGGAAACAGATCGCCATCTGAAGCAGAGTATTTATCTATCAATAGAACTTTTGGACCAGGAACTAAGGCTTCGGGTTTAGGGTTTGGCCTACCATTTCTACTAATAGCCATCATAGATACCTCCCTGCGTAACCGTTCAATAATCATGGGGGAAACATTTCCTCCACCATTTCCTCGATCATCAATAATTAAAGCTTTTTTATTTAATTGAGGATAGAAGTATTTAATGAACTCATTTAATCCACCTACACCCATATCGGGTATATGAATATAACCAACCTCTCCATTGGTTGCTTTATTTACTTTTTCAATATTGTTTTGTACCCAATTAAAGTAGTATAGTGGTCCTTCATCTGCAATAGGTTTAACTATTACCTTTTGGCTACCTGCTTCAGTTGCTTTAGCGTTAATAGCTAACTCTACTTGTTTATCTGCTTTGTTAAAAAGAGCCGCATAGATGTTTGTCATTTCTTTAGTGGACTTTCCATTAATAGCAACAATATAATCGCCTTCTTTTACCTCAAGGTCATTTTCAGTAAGAGGAGAACGTAATTCCTCAGTCCAATTTCTACCTTGTAATATTTTATCTATTTTGTAATACCCAGAAGGGTCTCGACTTAGCTCAGCACCTAGTAGTCCTGTTTTTATACGTTTAGGAGAAGGTCTGTCGCCTCCGTTTACATAAGCATGACCACAATTAAGTTCTCCAATCATTTCACCAATAATATAATTTAAGTCATCGCGTGTATTAACATGGTCAACTAATGGTGCATACTTACTTTTAATAGCATCCCAGTTTACTCCGTGCATGTTCGGATCATAGAAGAAATCACGCATTTGTCTCCAGCTTTCATTATATATTTGTTTCCACTCTTGTCGTAAATTTACAATTGTGTTAACGTCTGAAAGGTCTATTGTTTTCTCTAATGAGATAGGAGATTTAGGCACATCAATAACACCATAGTTGTTATTGTTTGAGACTAATAACTTTTTGTAATCAGCTGTTATAGAATGAATAGTATAATCACCTAAAGGGGTTTCCTTCTTCTCTTTTAAATTATATAAATATAGATTCCAACCCCCGTCTTTTCTTCTGGTATAGTATAATTGATCATCAATGCAAATAGCCCTACTGTATGAACCATTAGGAGTGTTTAATGCAAAAGAACGATCTTTTATACCCTCAAAAT